>JAFGRL010000029.1 GCA_016935195.1 Sedimentisphaerales bacterium | reverse complement strand
TTTACAATAAGCACCCCCAGCAGCACAAATGGAACTGCTTCTTTAATAAACCATTTCATTCTTATCCATATCTTTTTTGACAAGCCCCTAAAATATGGAATTCTATAAGGCGGTATCTCTACAAATATCTCTGGTGATTTGCCTTTGACGGTATGGTTCAACAAAACTCCCAATATCAACCAGACAATGAACAATGTGCCGTAGACAATTCCAAGACTTGCCATCCCATATCTTCCCAACAGCCCCACAACCATTGCCTGCAGAGCAGCACAGGGAACTCCGATGGCCAGTATAGTTGCGGAAATAAATCTTTCCCTTCGGGTCTCAAGAATTCTTGTCGATAACACTCCCGGAACATTGCATCCGAGACCAAGCAGCATAGGCACTATTGCCAAACCATGTAAGCCAAGTCTGTGCATTAAAGTATCTACCATGATGGCAAGGCGGGGAAGATAGCCGAAGTCTTCCAAAAAAGATAAAACCAGATAAAACGCAAATACATATGGTAAAACTGCTGCCAAAGGGACAAAAAGACCTGTTGTCAGCAAACCAAAAGACTGCCCATAATCTATTTGTCCTTCTACAAGATGACCTATTACAAGGTCGTGGACAAATCCAGAAGACCCAGGGAGATGTGAAAGTTTCAGCATCAGGGGTGACCAGAGATTTTCAAAAATCGACTCGCATACATAGCCTATTAAAACTGTTTGACAATTCGGGTCTATATCCAATCATTAAGTATCAAAACCCGCGTATACCCAATGATTCCCAAATCGTCCAAGCCCTTTTATAAATAGTGCTCATCGAAACACCGAAGAACTCTTCACTTTCCTTGTTGAGAAATCCTGGTATGCCGCAAGAGCTGCGGTATTGGTTGGCTGTCGCATAGATGATACCACCTGCCCAACCACCCGGCTTGCCGAGCATAGGAACTTTGCGGGCTATAAGTTTCTTCAGGATAAGTTCAGCTTCGACTCCCAAGCGGGCATTCGGGTACTTTGTGAAGAAAGCGGCCAATATTTGCCGACACGTCTGGTCTTCGTTTTTATTTATGGCAATCATAATCCGTTGCTCCTTAAAATCACTATAAAATATCATTTGGGAACAAATCTCAGGTATTGAGCACGTCACCTGTTGGCGAACCAGACACAATAGTCCTGAACCGGAGTATAGTTCGCAGACTTTTTATCGCATACAACCAAATCGCATAATGGAAAAACAAAGCACCTGCGGCCGCATTGAACATCGACAAGAATACCGTACAGGTCGTCCGCTTCAGTAATTTTTTGCACCTGCACCTTGTCGCCTTCATTCAACGGACCTTCCTCCTGATACTCATTAACCTTTGCCTCAAACGGAAACTTAAGCACTCCTCTCAGGTAACTGTTCCATGCCTCAACTTCGTCTTCCGCATCAGCAATCACCCTGGAAATACGTTTATCTTCTTCGTCTTCTCCGAGCCACTGAAATTTACTTTCCATTTTTTCGGCCATATCTTCGGTCTGTACCTGAGAATCTCTTGGCGCAGCCGATTCGATTTCATCAATGGATAGATACATTTCCGACCAATCCAGGCCTTCTTTTTCGCTTCTTTCGATATATTCATGAGGTAGATGTTTTAGCGTAATACTGTCCCAGCGGATTCCGACTATATCATCATCTTCATCAAATTCAAAAATTCTTCCCTGCCAGCCGCCTATGCACACAGAGTCATCGTCGGGACACATAACGCCTTTTTTAACCTTTACAGAATCACCGGCCTTAAACGATATCATCTTGCATCTCAAATACTATTTTTACTTTTTACCAGTATTTCTTATTATTACAATTATGTTGCAGAAAGATGTCGTTTGCAAGCTGAAAAATCGCATGGTCGAATTTGGCAGGTAAATGGCACCACAGTTGAAATTGTTATTTAACCGGCTAAAATGCAGGAATGAAAAAGAACAAAGCCAGAGAAGACCGCATCGTGATGGAAATTGTTGTTGATGCCTATGACGAAACAGAACGCGCCGTGGGATGGTATTATTACCTTGAGGATAAGCTGCAATTTCCGTTTATGGCAAAGGTTGCTGCCGAAAGGATTACTTCACCTTTGAAAAAAGGAGAGACTTTTCAGGTTGAAGGCATGGCACCCCAAGAGGAGTGCGGACAGGAAATGTTTGTCAAGATAACATGGCAAGGCCGTAAACTGGCTGTACCTCTGTCTCAATTGAAGCCGCTCAAAGTCGATGACCAGACACAGGAAGCAATCGAAGACTGGCATTACTGGGTATCACAGGGTTATGAGTTTTGAAGTGGCGTGCCAATAAAATATGATAGAGCTGCCGCTACAATGTAAAGGAAACCGCAGCAAAAAATTGCTGCGGAGAGAGAATCACAGAAGAAGCGGTTCCATTTCGTTTTCAGAAAATGGAACATTATCATCCGGCAGATCAGGATTGTTATCATAATCAACAATCGCGTACTCCCATAGTCCGTCCGGGATATTTGCTTTAACATCCTGGCAGACACCGCCTCTGATATAGACAACTATCTTGGCCTGTCGTTTCTCAAGTTTAGGCGGTTTAGCCTTGGCAGAATCATAGGCCGATGGCTTAAAATCATCAGCCTTTAACTCATCACTGCCAAACACGGACCAGTCGCCGTAATAAACACCATCGTAAAACACCATATCCGGCGCAACTATATACAGTTCATCTGGGCTTGATGCCGCCTTTATAGAGGACAACATATCCGCCGCTTCTGCCGTTAATCCCCGCCTGCCAGAGCCAGTCGTGTCTTCTGCCGAAATCCTCAAGTAAGTCACTCAATTTTTCCTGCCATTCTGTGATTCCAATCATTTCCCAAAATGTCTCTTCGTCTACATCGTCCGGCTTGTCAACGTTATACAGCTTTATGTTGTTTGCATAACTGGTCGATTTGTTCCAGCTGTTCATGGTGTGATACCTGAAATGCAGCCGCAGAAACTTTGTCATGGTTTCCTTATATCTTTTATCAACTTCTTTGTAATACATTTGGAAGAGATGCCTTGAGGCCTTCAGCTTCAACAGACAGTCTTCTTAGTTTATCTGTCAGATAGCTTCTCCGCTGGACTTCTTCGAATACACCATCAGTGAGTTGAGGATAAAGGCCATAACTGTTATCTCTCAATTTCCAGTTAATATTATTCTCTGCCATGTCTCGTAATATAAAGAGGTAGAACCGCCGTCGTAATTTCACGGAACACTGGAAAAATCAGAAATAGGTCAAAATTCAGCGGTAGAGCCATTTCAGCAAAAAATCTTCAAAAAAATCTCTTCCTGTGAAATTAAACAGTTCCAAATCCCACTTTAGCTTACAGAAACCTTATTGAAGGAGATCGCAATGCAAAAACCAGAAAAGAAATTCAGTTGTGGCCCGATATCAGCAAGTATTTGGGCAAATACCAAGACAGTAACTGGCGAAACAGTCAAATTCTATTCTGTAACAATCACCAAGGCCTTTAAAGAAGATGAGGAATGGAAGCATACAAACAGTTTTGATGTCGAAGACCTTCCGAAAGTCGTGCTGGTTGCAAACGAGGTTTACAAATACATAAGGTTAAAATCGACAGATTCCAATGAATGAAACAGCAAACAATACGAATCTTTTAATGAAATCAGATAACGACCAAAAACTATGCGGGCATGTTTCAACAAAGATTGACAATAGTTTTGAGTTGATGACCGAATCTGAAGTTATCCAGTTTCTCAGGATACCGGAGATCAGCAATTCAAAAGACTATCATAATGTCATTGAACACCTGAAGAAAATTCGAGGTTTACCCAGAATCCACATATGCCGAAAGGCATTGTTCCCCAAAAAAGCTATTTTGGATTGGATAGAAAAAGAATCAGATACTGGAAAATAACACTTGCGCTTCAATCCATGTTTTTGTACAATCACATTGGATTGTGTGAGTTATCCAGCATCTGAAAGGAGGTAATATGAAACAGCTGGTGAAACTCAACAAACGACCAACATGGGATGGTCGTGGATTTACTTATTTTTTACGTTACGAAGGTGAAAATGGGAAACGGAAATGGAAAACCCTTGGCCATGCAAATCAACGAAAGGCTGAAGAGCAGCGTGCCCAGAAAGAAAAAGAGCTACGGATGGGTTATACTGAACCTGGTTCTATGAGACTCAGGGACTTTATGAAAGACAGTCTTGCAAGAACAGGTGATCAGATAAGGGAAAGTACACAACGCGAGATCAAATCGGCTATGAATGATTTCATCAGAATAATTGGAAATGCTGATTACCAAAGTATTACTTTGGCACACGGTGAACTGTATCTTCAAACATGTCTTGACCGAGGCAACTCCAAAGCAACTGTGGCCAAAAAGCTTCGGCATATAAAAAGATTGTTCAAATTGGCAGTTAACCGCAAGCAACTTGATGAAAATCCTCTACAGTATATTGCCATGCCGAAATCAGCGAAAAAGAAGGTTAATATTTATGCTGATGTCCAATGTCAAAAGATGCTGAAAGCTGCCCAAGAGTATACTGCCGAATGGTATCCAAAGAAATCCGTTAAATGGGATTTAATGATTACGGTAGCTCTGGCGACTGCGATGAGGCGTGCGGAACTTCTGAACTGTACATGGGCAGATATTGATTTTGACGCCCAAGCTATAGAAGTCAATACCAAGGAAAATACCAAAGATACATGGGAATGGCGCATTAAAGATACGGATCGCAGAATTCTCCCATTAACGGGGGATATCGTCCAAATGCTTGTAGATCACCAAGCCCGGCAACCGGAAGGGTATCCCTATGTTTTTGTTCCCACAGAAAGGTATGATTACATCCAGAATGTACTCAGGCCAAAAGATAAATGGACGCTTACGGACGCTCGGCTTAAGGTGGTAAATAACTTTAGACGGCAGTTTAATATGATTCTCAAGAAAGCGGGGATCAAAAAAGGTACTTTTCATGACTTTCGCAGGACAGCTATAAGCATGTGGTTTACTAATGGCATGAGTGAGCATGACGTGATGGTTCTTGCGAGACATTCAAGTTTCGCTACAACCCATGAATTTTATTTGGCGGTGGCGGATGATTTAGTGGACCGTGCAAGAGCAGCAACTGTCCAAGGTTTGCGTCAAAAAATGGTGCAGAATGGTGCAGAAGCTTTTTGAGGCCGGAAAAGGGTTGACATTATGCTTAGGAAGTCGTTATACTGCAACAACTTAAAACTTAAGCGCCCGTAGCTCAGCTGGATAGAGCAACGGATTTCTAATCCGTAGGTCGCAGGTTCGAATCCTGCCGGGCGTGTTGTTGCAACTCTTTTTTAATCAAGATGTTACGCTTTAGAAAATTCACAGCGGAAACTCGAACCCTCTCAAATTAGCCAAAAGTGTCAAAAAAGTATCAATTGGATTTTGCCTTGGCCAAAATCTGATTCAAAAACTTGTTCGCAGTAGCTAAGTCTTCGTGATGTGACCCCCGAAAACTGTACCAGTTAAAATTAGAGAGTATCCGACAAAATGAGTATATTATTAGGAACGAAAGGATGCTCTTATGAAAAGA
>JAFGRL010000028.1 GCA_016935195.1 Sedimentisphaerales bacterium | reverse complement strand
CATTTCTTTGCTCTTTCAAAAAAAGTTTTATAAATATGTATGATGGCAGGAAAAATGGGATCTCTTACGACAATTTTGAACCTACCCTTACTAAGTTCAATTCTAATACACAAGTGTAAGGTTTTGCAAGGAAATTTTGTAAATTTCTGACCTATTTTATACTGTCCCTCCCGAAAATTCTGTACTTGTTTATTTACAAGGAGTTATGTAAGATTCTGTACCTTTTTTATATTGAATTTTTCAGCAATCTGTAGGAAAGATCAATATTGAAACTAATAGCAAAGCTTATTAGCGTTTAGAGTGTACTGGTTCAGCGTGAATTGGACAAATCCACTTTCATGTTGAGAGACTTCCCTTGCCTTCGGCAAGGAGTTTTTTAGGCATTTGGGGAATCTCTGAAATATCTTGCCAGATGCGTCAATCCCATTTCTGTGACAGTGCTGCTACGACATTTCGTCGATATCGTAGCTTGTCTATTCGAAGGTAACATTAACATCGTTGATATTGTTGGTCAGCCTGGTTAGCCTGTTGCCGATATAGGAAGGACAGGGATAAGAAAATACACTAAACCCATATTATTCAACTTTCAGTACTTCCTTTATTACTTTTTCCAGTGTTATTTTTGGTAAGGCGCCTATTACCATTTGTGGTTTGTCATTTAGCGGCACAAAAAGCACGCTGGGGATGCTCTGAATACTGAAAGCAGCCGCTAATTCCTGTTGAGCTTGTGTGTCTACTCTGTAAATATTTAGCTTACCCTGGTATTCTTGAGCAAGTTCTTGTAGAACAGGTTCTACCATTTTGCACGGCCCACACCAATCCGCATAAAAGTCAATGATGCAGGGCAGTTCACCTTCAAACTTCCATTCTTTATTTTGCTCATAGTTAAAAACTTTTTGTAAAAAACTGTTTTTTGTCAAGGATTCCACGAGACCACTCCCATTTTCTTTAAGTACTTTTGCATTCAGATACGATTCGCCGGCGACATCCGAAATTTTCAATTTCTCTTTTGGTATTTGTGAAAACGCCGATACTAACAACGCACCCATCACCGCACCGTAGATTGCACCGCGGTAGGGGTTTGCCGTCAGTGGACAGGCACCGGAGGAACACTTGCCGAAATAACCGAGCACAGCGCCGATTGCCCCTCCAATCAGCACACCTAAAAAAATCCTGGCAATCATAACTTATTCCTTCCTGTAGCATATTCTTCGCAGGCACTTGCTGAACAACCTCTGCTTAACTGCGCCGCTCAGCTTATTTCGTGTCAGAATACCTAAATTTACTCATTAATGCAAATCCTTTCCGGCGAGTGATTTCAGCATTGCTGCCCGATGAATTCGCAAAGGATTTGGTGCTGAAAATATTTCTCGTTTGCATAGAATAGCGTTAAATAAAAAGGCACGCTTATAATTCATCTAAGTCTTCAAACTGACCGATTTATGGTTAAAAATTGACGTAACGATTTATTTAACAATATGTTCTGTAACACAAAAAGCTCAATAAAACCAGTCATCCGCCGCAGGCGGTTTCTCCGTCAGGAGTCCTCCGTAAGGAGTCCCAAGGACTTAGGACGGCAATTTTACATTTTACCCCCTAAGGGGTTAACTTTTGATTTTTGCATTCTCAAACTGGCCACCTGCTGCGACCTGCTGCGAGCGAGCGACAGCACGGCGAGTCGGTCAGTTTGAGTAAGTCTCTTTGTGTTATGGAGTTTATTAGAAGGCCTCAGGCAAAACTTTTCTTGCAGCGTCGCATAGGTAATTCGAAATGTGTCGCTCGGAGTTCATTGTAAGGATTTTTCTGGCGACTGTGTTGCACTGCTCGATTGCGACTGAGCGTACTACTTGTTTTATCTCCGGGATCATTGGCGGTGCCAGTGATAAAGTTCTGACTCCCATCCCGAGCAGTAACATAACGTGCTGTGGTTCTGATGCCATTTCGCCGCAGACAGCGAGGTCCACTTGCCCCTTGTAAGCGTCCTGAATAACGGTTCTGATGAGTCTCAAAACTGCAGGGTCTGTAGATGAATACAATGAAGAAACCAGCTCATTTCCTCTGTCGACGGCGAGGGTGTACTGGGTCAGGTCGTTTGTTCCGATGCTGAAAAAATCAGTATCTCTTGCGAGTGTTGCGGCTGTCAAGGCGGCCGAAGGTGTTTCAATCATAATTCCTGTCAGGATGTCTTTGTTGTAAGGGATAGTTTCCTCATCAAGGTCCTCCATTGCGTCGTGCAGAAGCATCTTGGCCTGTTTCATCTCTTGCAGGTTTGTTATCAGCGGGAACATTACTCTGACCTCCCCGAGAACTGATGCACGGAGAATTGCCCGCAGTTGCTTTTTGAACATTGTAAGGTTCTGCAGGCAGAATCTGATGGAACGAAGGCCCAAAAATGGATTAGGTTCCGGTGCGAAACGTTTGCTTTGGGTATATTTGTCTGCTCCGAGGTCCACGGTTCTTATTATTACCGGCCGATGCTTAAAGACTTTTATGGTTTCAGCATATGCTTTGTAATGGTCTTCTTCGCCGGGCTCATCCTTTCGGTTAAGGTAGAGAAACTCAGTTCGATATAGTCCAATACCTTCTCCACCTTTTTGCAGGACCTGTTCAGCTTCATCAGGGAACTCTATGTTTCCTAACAGCGTTATCTTTGTGCCGTCGCGAGTTATCGCGGGCTTTTCTCTTATGGCATCGAGTTTGTGCTCGAGTTGTGTAAATTCTACGGAGTATTGCTGATATTGTTTTACAGTTTCGTCATCGGGGTTGACAATAACAATGCCGTGGTTTCCGTCGATGATAACTGTGTCTCCGGTGGTAACGTTGCCGGCAAGGTCTTCCAGTGCCACGACGGCGGGTATGCCGAGGGAGCGAGCAACAATGGCAGTGTGGCTGGTTTTTCCGCCGGCATCGGTAGCCAGGCCCTTTACGAATTTTTTATCAAAGCCGGCTGTCTGGGTTGGACTTAGCTCTTTGGCAACGATAACAACCTCATTTTTTAGATGATCGATATCCTCTCGCTTTCTGCCGAGCAGCTGCTTTAATAAACGCCTTTCAACATCCCGGATGTCTGCCGCTCTTTCGCTTATGTATTGGTCTTTTACCTTGACGAAGTTTGAGGCTATTTCTCTAAGCGTAATTGAGATGGCGTATTCGGCTGTTAAGGATTCGCCGTGAATGAGGTCTGTTATTTTTTTTCTTAGGCTTCTGTCGTGCAGGAAGCGCAGGTGTACGGCAAAAATGTCCTTTATTTCTCTCTGCTCTATGTCATCATATTTTGTCTGGAGGCTGGTCAGTTCATCAGCAGCATCCTTAAAGGCATTTCTGGCACGCTGAACTTCTATCATCCTCTGGGATGGCTTTATCGAACGTCGTGGGATGCGGTAATCTTCCGAGTCAAGCGTTAGTGATTTAGCGATAGAGATACCCGGCGATACGGCTATGCCTTTTTTTATTTCCATTGCAAATTTCTACTAATTTCTAATTTTACAGCGCAAGTTACAGTTTTGCTAGTGGCGTTAACATACGGATATGTAAGCAAATACGCCAATTTATATTAAATATCAAAATTACAAAACAACACAGAAACACAAGCAATGGTAACACAAATGACTAGTGCATAAGTTGCTTATGTCTTATGTGCTTATGTTATTTTTGATTTTTAATATGTCATTTTGCATTTTGATTTTTAATCTTTGATTTTTGTCCGTAACAGCGTTTTTTTACACTAAGTTGCGCTGTAGTATTAATTGTCTTTTTTAGAATTTGGTATCGGTTCGTCAAAGTGCTTCTCTTCGACAAGTTTACGCAAAGCAGATACTGCCTGCCGAGCATCAGGGCCCTGGGCTTTGACTATCAATTTGGTGCCATAGGTAGCGGCAAGCATGCTCATTTGCATAATGCTTTTGCCATCGACGGTATTTTCTTGGTTACTTACAGTTATATCACATTGAAACTGATTTGCCAGGTCCACAAACTGCATTGCGGGGCGCATATGCAGGCCTTCGGCGTTTTTTATCTGCAATTCCTGCTGGCAAATAGTTTGCTGGCTTTCGTTTTGCAAATTATTCAAGGGGGTATCGTTTTCCAAAATCGCTTCTCCAGGTTATGTATTTGGCTTCCAGGACAAGCTGCTTTACAAATTCGGGTTTTCATCGGCCTCTATGATCAGCTCTTTAATCTGCTCGGCTGTGAGCGATTGCCTTAGGAATTTGCGAAATCTTTGGCTTTGAAGATGTCTGAAGATGCTTTCCATTGCGTGTAAGTGCTCATCCGGCTCATCCGCAGGGCTGACAAGAAGGATAATCGAGTATACAGATTGTTTATCGAGAGCAAAGAAATCGACACCCCTGGTGCTTTTGCCGATGGCCGCAACCATATTTTTGACAGCAGGGTGCTTGACGTGGGGTATAGCTATACCTTTACCCATTCCTGTACTAGCCTCATTCTCTCTTTCTATTACCGCTTTTGTTATTTCCTCACGTTTGCCCTTTCCGAGCCTGCCGGCTTTGTCGAGCTGAGCAATCAGCTCAGTAATTACGCCATCGCGTTCAGCAGCCTTTAGCTCTGCAATTATTGCCTCAAAACAAACAAAATCAGCAAGTCTCATTATATTTCCTTAAAACCCTTTTCAATACCCAACACACTTAGCAGTTTAACAACACCTGCTTTGAGGTTTTTCCGCACGATGCTGCTTAGAACTTTTTAAGGAAAAAGTCTAATTTTGCTTTGTACCTGTACTTTTTCCATAAGTACCTGGAAATTTATCGTCTCTTTGTCTGCCTTTTTTTCGCCTCAGTTGCCGTTCGAGCTTGCGTACGGCCGAAACGAGAGAAGCAAAAGGGTCGCTGCCGGATTCGGTGACAACAAAGGTATTATTGCGATCGGCCCTTGCAATTATCTCTATAGTTATTTTACCAGCTTTGCCGCTATCGATTATCAGTTCGACCTCGCTGATGCTGCTATAGTATCTGGGAAGTTTGGCTGTCTTTTTCTCGGCAAATTCTCTGAGAGATTCCGGTATATCCATATGCTTTCCGGTAATGCTGAATTTCAAAGTCGACCTCCTTATCTTTTTTCAGGATGATGTACTTACATTTTCATTTCCAGTTACATTATTGTTTAGAAGTATTCTGCTGTCTCTGATTTGTGGAGTGATGACGCCCGCGCTGACGGTAAATCTTACCGCTTCTTCTATAGTCATATCCAAATCTATGGTCTGTTCCTTCGGAACCATTATCACAAATCCGGTCAGTGGTGTTGGCGAAGTAGGTATAAGTACTGTCAAAAATTCCTTTTCAACATTCTCTACGACTTTTCTAAGTCCACTGCCTGTCACAAATCCCATAGACCATATGCCCTTTCTGGGGTACTCTACGGCCACGACTTTCGAAAACAGTCTTTCCTGCTGTTCCCGAGTGAGCAGGAAATCGGTTACCTGTTTTACATATGGATAAATACGCCGCAGGACGGGTGTGTTCATTATGAACTTTTCAATCAGTCGCCATATTGTCTTGCCCATAACGCTGGCGATAAATGCTCCCACAAGGCAGACAGCAATCACGGCAATGATAAATCCAACCACAGAACCTGCCGGTCCATCGACCAGGATTTGCGTCAGGTCTTGCCTGGTTAGGCCCTCGGGACCCTGGAAGAGCATTATAATGCGGACGAGCCCTCGGTTTATGTGAACTGCGATTGTTTCCTGAATAAATCTATAGCCCCACAGCAGCATCCATAGAGTAAGGATTGTCGGCAGCAGGACGGCAAGTCCACGCAAAAAATATGTTTTAAAGCCCTTGGCGAATCTCATAGCTCAAAAGCGTCAGCTTCAGTTTGAACCCTGCTTTTGGATAATGTCCCCTTCAGCAGGGATTAAAGTATCTCTTGTACTTACACCCCGATAGATTAATCGCAAGGCTTTTGATAGTCAACGAAAAACTCTTTTGGCAGGTGCGCACCAAGCAGATGTATGGCTGCCCCAGACAGAGAAGCAAGCATCCACACAATCCGCTGACATAACGCCAGAGCTGCTGCTGGCTCGGCTTGAGCACCGGCAAACCGAACAAATAGATATGCAAGTGACCCTTCCACCACTACAGCACCGCCAATACTAACAGGAACAGCCCCCAGGACCCAGGTAAGCGTAAAGAATACATAGTAATACTTGATACTGACGTCAACACCAATATCTGTACCAAGAAGCCAAAACCCGGTGATTGTAGAAATCTGCAAAATAACGGTCAGTCCAAATACCGTAAGGATAGTCAGCGGTTTGCTGCAATAAATGATAATCGCATCTTTTAATTTCTTTATTATGCTTAAGCCATGCATACAAGCATGCAGCCAGGTTCTCTTGAGTATCACTCGCCCGGGCTTGTATAACAGAAGCCCGCAAAAAATCGCCGCTAAAGCCATTATTATCATCAAAATGGGCCATTTGTGCTCAGCAGCAAAGCCCAGATAACTGCCGGTATTGCCTGCAGCTATTAAGGTGCCCCGTCCTTGTAAAAAAAGCAGGTAAAAGAAAACAGCAATTATTAAAGTACTTAACAATCCAATCGCTCTATCTACAAATACACTCAAAGCTGCTGCAAATCTTTTATCGGTGTGCCTGGTAACATACCAGGCCCGAATCAAATCACCCCCAACGGAACTGGGCATAAAATTATTATAAAAAAGCCCCAGAAAATGCAGCCTTACAGCGGCCCAAAAATCTATAGAGACTGATTGAGTCCTCAAAAGCAGCCACCACCGCAAGCCGACTAATATCTGGCAGATAATGAAAACACCAAGAGCAACCGCAAAAAAAACCATATTCATCTGCCGAAAAATCGCTACCAATTTGCTCCATCTCTGGTCACGGGAAAACCAGAGTATTGCCCAGATAACCCCGCAAATAACCACGGCAATACGCAGAGACAGAAATATATATTTACTTTTCTTGACTTTCGTCCCGGCTATCAAAGCAGCTCACCTTAAAAAACTTGTTTTTGGGCATAATAACGAGTACAAACTCTTCCGGCAAGAGTTTAATGTCCCAATTTAGGAGATACAAAAGGTGACCGCAAAGAAAGCCATCGAAGAAGGCTTGGAGTTTATGCCGAAATTTGACAATAATGGCCTGATACCAGCTATAGCTCAGGATTCAAAAACAGGCCAGGTTCTTATGTTTGCTTATATGAGCAAAGAGTCGCTGGATTTGACGATTCGGACCGGCTTCGCGACATATTTTAGCAGGTCGCGGGGCCAGCTTTGGAAAAAGGGTCAAAAGAGTGGCCATGTGCAGAAAGTTGAGCAAATTTTAGTCGATTGCGACCAGGACTGCATCCTGTTAAAGGTTTCTGTCAATGCCGGGCAGTGCCATGTGGGGTATATGTCGTGTTTTTATCGGTCAATAAAGGCTGATAATGGCAGAGAACTTGAATTTATTGCCGAGAAGGTTTACGACCCATCAGAAGTTTACGGGCAATAGCCATTCCTGGCGTCCTTATTGTCCATAGCTGCTTGCTGTTATTAGGCTTAAGAAAATCTGTGTGTGAAGGTACCGGATCAAAAATGGGGTAAACAATTAATCAGAAGTAGTTTTTTTCTTGATTTTTCGCGAATAATGTGCTATCATTTGACTAAATTGCGATAGCGAGGAGTGGAAAAACTATGTCTTTTCTTGCTGAAGTTTTGCCCCGCATAAAAGCGGGGAGGGTAGAGAATCACACTTACCATTGGCCTATTCTCACATTTCATCCCTACATGCACTGTTTTAACAGAGGTTTAATAATCGTTTTGTAAAATGTCAAACGAATATAATTTGGTAGGAGGAATTCAAAATGAGTGGAGTAAAATTTAAATTTGGTTGTTTATTGTTTGCACTTGCAATAGTGGTTTTTGCAAGTGTACCAGCCGAGGCCGGCTGTAGTTACAAACAGGAGTACTTTGACAACTTTCCCTTGTATCCGCATAGTTCTGGAAACTGCATGAATGGTCTTCTGGCTCAGTCGTTCAAGCCGCAGCGCAACTTCACGTTGTGTAAGGTCAGTATTGTTGGCCATGGTGGTACTAATGGTGGAGCGGTAACTCTTTATATTCAAGACGATCCAAGTACCACGCCGGGGACGGTTTACACGCAGGTAACTATTAATGTGGCTGGACAAACAGTGGACGCGTGGCATACATTCGACGTTCCTGATATTCACATGGTCAAAGACCAGGAGTACTACATCCGCCTGGTTGGCGACATCCTTTGGAGCAGCTACCAGACAACTGCTTACGATCCTTATACGCGGGGCAAGGCTTATGCAAGCGGCTTACCTGTCGAAGACTCTACCCCCCAGCTTGATTGGATTGACCACTGGTTCATAGCTTTCAGTCCGGGACTTATTCCCGACAAGGAGCTCAAGTGGGAGCAGTTTCCCGATTTGACCCCGCAGGGAATTGACATTCGCTGCGACCGAAATGACGGGATTATGCGTACTTTGGCGGACGATTTTGAATGTACCCAGACCGGACGTATCAGAGGTGTGGAGTTCTGGAGTTCGTGGAACCACGATTACCCCGACCAGGTAAAGATGATTCACCTGAGCATACACGAGGATTTACCGGTTGGTGACCCCCGCAACCCGCACGATTACAGCATACCCGGTGCACTGAAGTGGGCTATGGATTTTGGGCGTGGTGAATTCGACTTTGAGCATTTTGTTGAAGTGTGGCCGCAGGAATGGTTCTGGGACCCGGCAGAAGGTTACCCGGCCGAACCCAATTGTGACCACCACGTTTATAAGTATACCATCCCTATAAAACCCTATGATGCGTTTGTGCAGGAAGGTTCAGAAGATAATCCTGTTACTTACTGGCTGGATATCTGGGTTGACTTAAATGAGCCTGAGCCCGTGCAGCACTTCGGCTGGAAGACCCATGACCCATTCATGGGCCATTATATGGATGATGCGGTATGGTCCAATGATGATGGCATGACCTGGAATGAGCTGCGCTATCCGCAGAACCATCCATACTACCAAGAACCTGACCATAATTCCATCGAGCTGTCCTTTAGAATTATCGGTGAGGTGGAAGAGCCAAACTGCGTCTGGGATGAGGGCGACGGCCATAAGATGCACTGGCCGCAGCTTCCTGACCTCGAGCCTACCGGCGTAGATGTTGATATGTTCTGGGTCCCGTTGGCAGATGACTGGAAGTGTTCTGAAAGCGGCCTTGTGACCGATATACACTTCTGGGGTTCGTTTGCCGATGACTGGCTGCCAATTGATCTATTGGAAGGAGCAAACACCTTGACGTTCAATTTAGCCATCCACGACGATATTCCTGCCGGTCCTGGCGGAACGACGTACAGCATGCCCGGAACTATACTGTGGGAGCGCATATTTACTCCAGGCCAGTACTCGGTACGCCAGGTGGCCGAGAATGATATTGAAGACTGGTATGACCCGGTAACGGGAATTTACTTACCTGGTAACCACTATTCTGCCTTCCAGTATAATTTCTGTATTGAGGACGACCCATTCAAGCAAAAGAAGGGCAAGATATACTGGCTGGAGATAAAGGATATTCTTACGGCAGATCCTACCTATACATTCGGCTGGAAGACGACCACACAGGATTTGCAGTGGAATGACGATGCTACGTATCTACATTCCACCTTAGGCTGGCAGCCGCTTTATTATCCCGATGGCCATGAGTACGCCGGCGATACGCTCGACCTTGCTTTCGTGATTACCGGCGAGCCCGACTACATTAAATGGTCGCAGCCGCCGGTATTGTACCTGGAGCCGGATGTCTATATCGGCTGGGATGAGTGGGCGACCGAATGGATTCCGAAAATGGTAATGGATGATTTCCGCTGCGATACCAATGAACCTGTAACTGCGATTCGCTGGTGGGGTTCCTTCGAGAACTGGTACGATAATGTAGTACCTGACGATGCGAATTTGCCGGACAGATTCCTTATCACAATCTGGAACGATATCCCCGCTTCAGGTTCGTCTGACCCAGTTGTCAAGTGGATTCAGCCTCCGGATCTTAGAGAATATTACGGCATAGATGTGGATGCAACCGATGAGCAGGTCTGGCAGCCGCAAGTTCTTGCAGATGATTACCAGTGCGAAGAGCAAGGGCCGATTACCGAGATTATCATCTGGGGCTCGTGGTATCACGACTATCTGCCTTATGGTGACCCGACGGCTGTGTCATTTACGCTGAGTATCCACGACGATATCCCTGCCAGCATGAGCCCGACCGGCTACAGCATGCCGGGGAACATACTGTGGATGAAGACATTCTGGCCAGGCGAGTTTGATGTATGGCAATTTGCTCAGGGCTTGTTCGAGGGCTGGTACGTACCTTGTGCTGAGCCGCCGTACTACGATCGATACGCGGACACTATCTGCTGGGAGTATGACTTCTATATCGACGACATCGAAGCGTTTTGGCAAATGGGCGAGCCCGGCTTTCCAGTCACTTACTGGCTGAACGTTCAGGCAACTCCTGTTTTTGATCCCGGTTTCCCGGAGCCGATTCGGTTTGGCTGGAAAACAACACCCCCTGAGTTCCACTGGAATGACGATGCGGTCTGGGGCCTTGGCCAGGATCCGCCTGCGATGTGGTATGAGCTGAAGTATCCGTTAGGACATAACTTCCAAGGCCAAACAGCCGACCTGGCATTTGCGATTGGCTCCTATGGCTTAGAGAAGTGGTGGCAGCCGCCGGACCTTAGCGATTACAATGGCATCGATGTAGATGCAACCTATGAGGAAGTTTGGCAGCCGCAAATTCTTGCGGATGACTTTAATTGTATGACAACAGGTCTGATTACGGACATCCACGTCTGGGGTTCGTGGTATCACGACTATACACCTGAGTTCGATGCAAATCTTGTGTCATTTACCCTTAGTATCCACGATGACCTGCCCGCTGGTGACCCAGCTAACCCGTATGATTACAGCATACCCGGAGTTCTGCTGTGGAGTAAGGACTTCGATACGGGTAACTTTGAGGTTTCCAGATATGCTGAGGACCTGTTCGAGGGCTGGTACGTACCTTGTGCCGAGGAGCCGTACTATGAGGATTATGCTGACAGTATATGCTGGAAGTACGATTTCTACATCGACCAGGCAGATGCGTTTATGCAGCAGGGTTCTCCTGACGAACCGGTCATTTACTGGCTGGATGTTCAGGCACGACCGCAGCCAACTATACCTGGAGGGCCTCCGATGAGGTCGCGGTTTGGCTGGAAGACTTCGAAGACTCAATGGAATGATGACGCAGTCTGGGCTATAGGTACCGAAGATTTCCACGGTCCGTGGAATGAGCTGGTGTATCCGCAGGGTCATCTTATGGAAGGACTATCAGCTGATTTGGCATTTGCGATTACTACCGAGCCTGAAGTTACATACAGCCATCCCAATGAGATAGTCTGGGGTACCTACTGCTCAATCTATGATGTCAATTTCTACGGCTGGGAATATGACCCTCGCGATCCTGCGGCTACGTATGTGCCGAAGTTTGAGTTCTATCAGGAGCTCCGACCCGAGGAATACTGGGAACAGCCTGAAGATAATGGCATCTACTGGCTCGGCATTATGGCCGTTTACGGAGATTTGACGCATGACCCGTATTATCCGTGGGGCTGGGAGACCAGACCACACTACTTTATGGATGATGCGGTTCGCTTCTTTGATATGCCGCAGTTGGGAATTCAGTATCCGGCAGAGGATTTCGAGCCCATAGAGTTCGATTCCAATTCCTGGGACCTGAGCTTCGAGCTGATTTCCAAACTACCCGAGCCTGAAGTCGAATATGGTGATGCACCAGATGGTACTACTGCTAATCCGGTCATTGCATATCCATCCCTTGGCGTCAATGGTTGGTTCCCAACGTGCAAGACCGTCTTACCTTCTGGATACGTAGAACATGGCTTAGGCTGGGCTCACTTCGTTAACCCGGCCGGTGGTTTGCCGGCATGGGATTCAGAGCCTGACGGCGATGCGGGACTTTGCCCGAGCTGCTTCCCAACCTATGATGATGACGAGTGTTATCTCGACGGCGATGCTGGCTTGATTATCCCGGAGCCTTACACCATTGATGCCGCTGGCGCTGTTGTTCCTTGTCCTATGAGCACTGGAACAGCCCTTGGTGTAGTCTGCACTACTGCCGTATGGGGTACCAACGTCGATATCTGGGTGGTTAACAATATGCCTGTCGCTGGCTTTATGAATGTTCTGGCCGACTGGGATCAGAACGGCAGCTGGGGCGGTTCATCAGTCTGTCCGCCCGCCGGAACACCGGTACCTGAGCATGTGCTTGTTAACTGGCCCGTACCTATAGGCTATAATGGGCCATTGTCAGCACTTGTCACTGTTCCGCCGAACTTCACCATCGGACCAAACAAAGGCTATGTCTGGATGAGGTTTACGATTAGTGAAGCTCAGGTTCCGACCGACTGGGATGGAAATGGTCAATTTGAAGATGGTGAGACCGAAGACTATCTAATCCGAGTTGACGGGATATACGACTGTGGTGATGCCCCGGAGACTGGCACCAGCTATCCGACACTCATTGCCAATGGCGGTCCCTATCACGATACTATCGAGGTGGTTCCAATCATACTTGGTCCCACCAGAGATTTAGAACCCGACGGTCAACCTAATGCAGGTGCAACGGGTGATGATAACGCTGGCATCGATGATGAAGACGGCGTGGTCTTTGCGACACCAATAGTGCCCGGCGGCCTTGCCAGAGTTGACATAACCGCATCGATTGCCGGTGCTTTGCTCAATGCGTGGGTTGACTTTAACGACGATGGTGACTGGGACGATGCCTGGCCTGATGGCTCAGAACAAATCATCCCGCCAGATTCGTTGTCTGTTGCTGGCCTGAACCAGTTCTACTTCAATGTGCCCTCAGCGGCAGTGGCATGGCCGACCTATGCACGTGTCCGCATCACTACTATGGCAGGTGCCGGCTATGGCGGATATGCACCCAACGGCGAGGTCGAAGACCACCTCGTTGAAATCAAGGAGCTGGAGTGCGACTGGTGGGGCGATGACCCCAACACCAAATGGTTTCAGTTGCCCGACAGGACGCAGGACGGCATGGACGTACGCCTCGACCGCGAAGACCAGATACCGCGTGTTCTGGGAGACGACTTTAAGTGTGTCGTGCCCTATCCGATTACGGATATCCACTTCTGGGGCTCGTGGAAAGACGATATAAAAGGAGATATCAACAGTATCACCGTTAGCTTCCACGATGATATTCCTGCAAATCCGCCCGAGCATAGCAGGCCGGGTACGGAACTGTGGACTCGCCAATTCGAGCGTGGCCAGTTTGAGGAAAGACTCTATGCTATAGCAGAGCCGAACGAGTGGTGGCTGGATCCGTGTCCGTTCCCAATTGCGACACCATTGGCAGACAAGGAGATATGGCAGTACAATATCTGCATAGATCCTGAGGACAACCCATTCAAGCAAGAAGGTGATCCGTGCGAGCCGGTCGTTTACTGGCTGGTTTTGAGGGTTGACCTGAATGATATTCCGGCAGCACCCCGTTTCGAGTTTGGATGGAAGACTTCACCTGAGCACTGGAATGATGATGCCGTATACTCCTGTGATGATGGTATGACCTGGAATGAGTTAAAGTATCCGGATGGACACCGCCTTGAGGGTGAAACAGCGGACCTGGCGTTTGTAATTACAGGCCAGTGTCCATGCCTGGGTGATGTTGACGGAGATGGTAAGATTGGCTCAAGTGACCAAATCGCGATTGCAGATTTGCGCAACCTGTACGGT
>JAFGRL010000027.1 GCA_016935195.1 Sedimentisphaerales bacterium | reverse complement strand
TCGGCGCCTTTCAAGAAGTTTCTGCTCATACGGTTGTCCGTTTTCAAATGGCCTATTGTCGGCTCAATCGCACTTCGGCGTTTAAGCTTACGCTTAACAGCTCGTGTCAATCGCTTAAGTCTGCCGTCCTGTTTATAAACCACAGCATCGCCAACATAGTCATGGCCTCGATAGCCTCGATCGACATAGATTTCTTTGACTTTTGCTCCCGAGATATTTTCTGAACGTGATACTGTTTCCTTAAGTGTGTGCCCATCAAAAGGATTGCCATGTAAGGCCGCGATTGATGTTATCCAGTTGCCTTTATTTGTCACCGACAAGCTCACCTTGCAGCCAAATTCATATTTCTTATGTGCCTTGCCCTTACTGATACACTCAACTTCCGGTGCATCAAGACTATAAAGCTTGCCCTTATCTTTTCGTTGTTGAGCATGTATCCGTTTGGCTCTGTCCAGCATTGTGGAAAGTTCGTTATCAGGATCAATTATTTTACGCTCGATATCGCGTATCAGCCGGCCAAGATATGTTTTAAGCTTTCTGGTTTGTTTTGCTGCTCGCTTATACTGGCTGGCACGGGCATATTGACCCTGCTGGAAAAATACTCGCTTCGATACTCGTACGTAACTTTGTCGCAAATTTATATTCTGTCTCTTAGCAAGCTTTGCCAAGCGACGGATCGCTTTACAATAAAGCCTTGCATCGGTCGGATAAGCTATCGCTTTTTCCTGCACCGTTGTATCAACGATTATCTTGCTTGCCTGATTGGGCTTGATGTGTTTTTCACGTTTGGCGGTTGACAGTGTCTCTGTCAACAATACTTCTATACGGTCTGCGCCAACGCGATGACGCCACTTAACCATGCTGGTTGGATGAATCGGAAATTCATGCTGCATGTATTCGTAACCACAAAAGTATTGCCAGTAAGGGTTTTCTACCCATTGCTCAACAATCGATTCATCCGATTCATTGTAAGCATGCTTGAGATAATGCAGGCCAACCATCAATCTGGTTGCATTACCTGGCCGACCCATATCAGAAGAATAACACGGTGATAGTTCCGTTGCCAATCGATAGAGTTTGCCAGCTTGTATAACGGGTGTCTGTCGTTAAGCATAGCTTCTAATGAGTTGCGAAATAATTGTGGCTGATTATTTGGTTTTTGAGGTGTCATTTTGCATTCCTTTTTTGCAAGGTTTTAAACGTTTCTTCCATGAAAACTTGCAAAATTATACCACGAAAAACCTCACTTTGCAACACATAAGTGCTTATAAAATAAAATAGTTATGTAAAATAGAAATGTTTTTCAGGGACGACTAAATAGGATGACATACAAAGGAAGATTACAAGCAAGGGTCTTCCTTTAATTACTGTCAATTTTTAGGGATACTCCCTTATTATCAAGCAGAGGGTAAAATCAACTTGTTAGAAATAGAGTTTTTTAAACTAATAATAGCTAAATGTATATCTTCTAAAATCATGGAAAGGGACGGGACTAAAATTAATGTGATCGCAGTGGAAAACAAAATTCCATAGCCTAATGATAACGCCATTGGAATCATGAACCTTGCCTGACGGGATGTTTCGAATATCATTGGAGCTAAGCCCCCAAATGTTGTCAAGCTTGTCAATATAATTGGACGAAAACGACGTATGCCAGCCAAATGAATAGCCTGGAAAGAAGATGAACCTTGTCTTTTGAGACGATTGGAATAATCAATCAATATCAAGGAGTCATTAACAACCACGCCTGAAAGAGCAATGATTCCCATCATGCTCATAACGCTGAGTGAATAACCCATAATCATATGTCCGAGAATTGCGCCGATAATACCAAAGGGTACCGCAACCATTACTATTAATGGCTGAGAATAGCTACCAAACGGAATAGCCAGCAAAACAAATATTCCTAACAATGCCAGAATAAATCCGGCTATAAGTTTCTGCATACTTTCACTGAAATCGGCTTGCCTGCCCTCGTATCCATAAGATAAGCCCGGGTAATCCTGGAGGAGTTTTGGCAGAATTTCTGAATCGAGAGTTGCCTGTACCAGACTTGTTTCATCGATAGGATCAACATCTGCGGTTACAGTTACCGTTCGGCGAGCATTTCTACGGTTGATTACAGTATATGCCCTGCCGCGTTTTACATCTGCTATTTGCATTAAAGGCACATCTGAACCTGATGGAGTACGAATCAGCAGCCGCTCTAAATCGTATTCGCTTACGCGATCATTTTTAGGCAAACGCACCTTGACTTTGATTTCATTTCTCCCTCGCTGCTGCCTTAAGGCTTCTGCACCATAAAAAGCATTTCGTACCTGCCTGGCTACTTCATAAGCGGTAAGGCCGAGACTCTCACCTTCCGGCTTTATTGTAAAGTTGAGTTGTTGTTTGCCGGGAGTATACCCATCATCGATATCTTTAACATTTGGAAATTCCGAGAGAATATCCGCTAGCTCTGCACTGGCCCTGTCGAGTACATCTATATCCCTGTGATTTAATTCAACTGTTAAAGTTGCACCTGAACCGGGGCCGCCCCTATCTGATTCAAATTTTAAAGACTCCAATCCTGTTATTTGTCCTACAGCATCTCGCCACTGTTTTGTAAGTTCTGCTGTGCTTATTGGACGTATATCAGGGTCTGTCAGATAAACAGTAACTTCAACTTTGTTTTCTTCAATTAGGGCGAATATCCCATCGGCTAATTTGTCGCCGCCGTTACGGTTAGCAACTTCGTCGGCAGCCTGCACCAGCTTATCGCTCACTTTTGAAGCTTTTTCGAAAGCACTGCCATAAGGCAGAATAGCAGTTACCACAGACCGGTCAGATTCAATCCTGGGCATCAGAATGATCCCAATCCTTCCACTAAATACATACCCTAAAATAACAAAGAAAACAACCACTCCGAAGGCTAATGTCAAGTACCTGTATTCAATGCATTTATCGAGAAAAGGACCGTAGGACTCCTCTATAAATCGTGTGAATTTTTGGCTAAACTTCTGCTGACGTTCATGCAGAAAAGCACCTAAAGCTGACCGGTTTTTACTATCGGAATGAGCTAGATGAGCAGGCAGAATTAAAAGTGATTCAATCCATGATATAGAAAATACTGTTATGACAACAAATGGAATGGTTTTGAAAATTTTCCCTATCGTACCTGGAACAAAACAAAGAGGTAAAAACGCAATAATATTTGTCAGTATACTGAAACTAACAGGGATTGCTACATCCCTGGCCCCGAGGATAGCCGCTTTAATCAAACCGATACCACGGTTACGGTACTCGTAGATATTTTCTCCCGCAACAATAGCATCATCAACCACAATTCCAAGGGCGATTATAAAAGCGAACATAGACATCATGTTAATTGTTATATCTATTGCGGGTAAAAATAGAAAAGCACCTAAAAACGATGTTGGTATTCCCAGTGTTACCCAGAAAGCTAATTTATATTCCAAAAACAGGGTTAAAAGAATCAGTACAAGTACAAGTCCGAAAAACGCGTTTTTTAAAAGTAACCCTAAGCGTTGTCTGTACATTTCCGAACGATCTCTGCTAACCGCCCACTTTACCCCTGATGGTAAATCTTTTTCAATTTCTTTCATAGCCTCTTTTGCAGCATCAGATACACCAATTGGCGTTTGCTTTCCAACACGATAGACGGCTATTCCAATAGAATTATCGCCATTGTATGTTGCAAAACGGTCGGTTTCTTCAAAATCATCCGTTACTGTAGCGATATTTGATAGATAGAGAATTGTCCCTTCGGCTGTAGCAACTATAGGGATTTGTGCAAATTCATGTGCCCAGTCGCGGCGTTGTTTAACTCTGAGAAGGATGTCTCCACCCTTAGTCTCAATAAAACCGCCAGGTATTTCAACTGATGTACTTTTTATCTTAGATGCAATATCATCTAATGTAAGCCCGTAAGTACGTAATATATCCTGGGGCACTTCTATGTGAATTTCATATTCACGTGCTCCATAAAGATCAACCTGGGTAATTTCCGGATTTTGAAGGAGTCGGTCACGTACTTGTTCAGCAAGTTCTCTTAGTATCCATTCACTTACCTGTCCATATAATTGAATTTGAAGAACTTCGTGACGGTGTACTGCCAAGCTGACTTCAGGCTCCTCAGCATCTTCGGGAAAAGTAGTTATTCTGTCAATTTGCTGCTTTATATCCTGATAAACTTTTTGACTGTCAGCATCCTCTAATAACTCTGCCGTTACATTAGCTGAGCCTTCTCCTGCTGTAGCAGTGACTTCTTTTATCCCGTCCAGTCCTCGAATGCCTTCTTCTATGGCTAATATTATCCCCTGCTCGACCTCTTCAGGGCTTGAACCAGGATATGCCATCCTTATTGTTACTATATCTAAATCAAATGCTGGGAATACCTCCTGTTTGATTTTTGTAGCTACAAAAAGCCCTCCCAAAATAAAGACAAGCATCATTATATTTGGAGTAACACGATTGCGCGTCATCCACGATATAAGTCCCCGATATTGTACTGTATTATTTTTTAAATCTGATTTTTTCATAATTATTTTGTTCCGGAACCTGAAGAACCCTGAAAATCTTTATCATCGAAAATGATCGTGCTAGCCCCTTCTGTGCGTAATCTCAATAACATGCCTTCAACCGGAGCTGCCAGGTCTGTTGTGATTATTTTATCGCTGGAACTTATCCCATCATAAATAACCACTTCATTTTCTCCCCTATAGATAACATCAACCGCCATAATATCCAATGTATTGTCAGCTGTAAGAAGCCAAATATTATCGCCATCATGCAACAGGCCCCTATCAAGAACATGTGCAGATTTTACAGTTTGTCCTTGAATCTCCACTCTGACATAAGAGCCCAACAATAATTCGTTTTCAACTTTTTCAGTATTTAATGAAAGCGGATCCTTAACTGAAACCAGCAATTTTGCCATTCGACCTTGTGTTTCAATATCGGGAGATAAACGAATTACACTACCTGTTCGGTATGTTCCGTTATTACCCCAAGCCGAAGAATTATAAATTCTTGCCTCAGAGCCCGCATCGTTGTTTTGACGAGGCACAGCGATCCATTTTAGCTGATCAACCGGAACCATAACCTCAACCCAGTATTCATCTGTACCTATTAATGTTACTAATGTTGTGGATTGTGAAACCATTGCTCCTAGATCAATATATTTGTTTTTTACAATAGAATTGAAAGGAGCAACAATATTAGTCCGTCCCAAATCTATTTTTGCCTGCTGAAGTCTTGCCTTAGCTGCTTGCAGCGAACTCATCGACGAACTCAGCTGCGGTTTGCGCAGTACCAATTCTTTATCATTTTCTGAGATTACGCCCTCAAGCAGTTTGTATTCCTGTTCAGCAATAGCTTGATTACCATATTCAAGTTTCAAGTTAGTTTCGGCAGCCGCAACATCACTTTCTCTTTGTGTAACCAGCAATGCGTAGTCGTCTGGCTCAATTTTCATGAGCATCTGATTTTTTTCGAAAATTCCGCCGCGAATTAGCTCTGGGCTTAATTCCATAATTTTGCCCTGAACCTGTGATTTTAAATCTACCTCTTGTGCGGCAATAACCGTTCCCATAGCATCAATCTTTATAGGCACATCGGAGTGTTCGATAGAAATTACCTCTACCAGCCTCGCCTGCCGCAAAGGCGGTTGACGTTTTGATTTTGGACTGGTTTTCAACAAATATGCCACATACAAACCACCCACAATTATAATAAGCAGAGGCAATATTACCCTAAAAACGAAAATTTTGTGTTTTGCAATAATTGACCTTGCCGTTCCTGACTTGTTTTTTACCTTTGAGTATATATCATCCATTTTCATAACCTACACTAACCTTATAATTGAGTTCATTTAGATGTAATCTTTTCCTCGTAAATTTTTGCAGGCTCGGGCCTTTGCATTTCCCAACTGCCTGCTATTGCTTTGCAAATATCTATTCTACGCTCCAACAGGGTTCTCCGTGCTGCCAATTCGCTTATCTCCAAATTTTGCTGCGACACTAGGGCGTCAAGAACTCGCAGATAATCCAGAGTCCCCTTTACATAGCTTTGTTCCGTTCTTTCATAAACCTGACGAGCTAACTGAAGCTGTTTATTGAGATTATCAACATATTTTTTCTGGTAATATTCCTGATTGATTGCATCTTCGGTCTCTTTGACCGCCTCTAAAATTGCCTGTCCATAATCATTGATTTTCTCAGAAAGAACAGCCTGTGTGCGTTTCACTTCAGCTTTACGAAATCTTGCATCAAAGAGCGGCCCCACCACATTGCCTGCTAAATTAGCCAACCAGTCATCAAAAAGATCACGAACTTTACTCGAAGATGTTTCAGAGGTTGATGAAATACTAAGTGCGGGGTATTGGTCGGCAACAGCGACAGCAGTACGCATATCAGCAGCCTGTATAGCCCTGAATGCACGTAATACATCAGGCCTTCTCTGAATCAAAGATGATGGGACACCTGTTTGTGGAAAAGCCGGTAATTCAATGAGACTTATCGCGTCATCAGGCCAGAGTGTTGCAGGACTTCTTCCCAACAAGATACAAAGTTGATATTGTAATAATATAATATTTTCTCTGGTTTGTATTATCTGCCCTTGAGTGGACTCTAATAGCTGATTCTGCCTATATACATCAGCCGCTGTAACCTGGCCTTTGCTGAATCGGGTTGTAATCAAGTCGAGAACTTTCTGGTTTGTTTTAAGCTGCTGATTCAAAACAGAAGCTTTCTCTTTTGCTTCGGCAAGCTGATACCATGCCTTGGCCACATTTGCAGTTAATGTAATAGCTGCGGTATAGACATCTTCTTTCGCAGCTTCAGCATCCAGCAAAGCAGCCTGTTGTGAAGAACGTATCTTTCCCCAAAGATCTATTTCATGAGATAAAACTAAACTAGCTGTATAGTTTGAAGAATATGTCTTAACGTTTCCGGTTTCCTGCCTTGTTCTTTTTGCGGTTCCCTTATATTCTATTTCAGGAAACAGGCTTGCCCCTGTTTTTATTGCGATTTGTTCGGCCTGTGTCAATCGGTCCCAAGCCGAGCGAATTGAAAAGTTATTTCCAAGAGCTTGTTCAATCAGTTCATCTAATTGCTGATCATTAAATGAATGCCACCATTCATCCGGTAAAATCTCGCTGCCGGTTTTTGAGAACTCACCCTGCAGTGAAACCGGTGATTTTACATTTTTCAAGGCAGGGTTGCATCCAGTCAAGAAAGTGCAAATAAGAGTCGTAAGACATAGTATTCTAACAAGGTTTAAATATTCTGATGAAACTTTAGCTATTAAATTAAATCTAATCATATCGGTCAATACCTGTTTAGCTGTAATTTTTTGGATTCTGATTCTTTCTTAATGGCCGCGATTCCAGCTAAAGAAAAAGCTGTTACATGTTCCGCCAATTGGTCAATAACATCCTTTTTTATGTCATCAGCCCTGAAAAAGGGCGAAAGTTTCTTTCTGCTTTTTCTAAATCCCATCGCAAGGCATTGATTGACAACGCTTAATACACAAAACCTTATATCTTGTTCGCTTGCCTTTGGGCCTAATAATTCTCTTATGATTTTGTGTGTTCGTTCGCGTAGAGGGGCAATCACATCATGGAAAATTTGCCGAACTACTTCGGTAGGTTCTGCCATTTCGCGTAGAAGTATCTGCCCAGAGCAACCTAATCTGCCATCATCCAGAATGCGATGTAAATTGGAAAAAATAAGGGCGCGCAGCTTCTGTTCGGCGGGTGCATCTGAAGGTAAACTACCGTCTGGCGGATAAACTTTCATTGCTTCTTCAAAGGCATTTTTCCAGACAGCTATATATAATCCATCCTTACTGCCATAATGATAATTTACAGCAGCGACATTACTTCCAGCCTTATGGCAAATCTGAGCTACTGTCGCTTTCCGATAGCCTTTTTCCGCAAACACCTCCATCGCTGCTTTTAGCAGTTTTTCACTGCTTTCAATGCCGTCTTTTCGAATAGCCATAGTATCTCCTTAAATAAAGACGCACATTTTAATTGTTTATTTCAAATAATCAATAGAATTAGGGGTCAGCCGAATGCTTTTCATCTATAAATATTTGTTAATGCATCATAACTATCTGTTATTAAAGATATTATCTTTCATTCACTACAATAATGTTTCCATGCCGGTTTAAAACAAGATCAGGTTTTTGGGGATGACTTCCGATTATTTTCGTGCAATAAAACGGCCTTCTCCAGCGTCTTATAAGCTATGCAAGTGGTATTTTACTAACATAAACATTATTTAAAGGCGAAAGGAGTAGAAAATGATTATGAAAAAAAGATGTCTCATAGTTGTCGGCTTGGCGCTGATAATAGTGACTGCTATGTCCGTGGTCTTTGCTGCCGAGGAAGACCCGCAGCCAAGACCAAGTAGGGAGAATACAGCAGCCGGGCAACAAGATAGACCCAGAAGAGGCGATAGGACTCAGAGAGGTGGTTTTCAACAGCGTATGGTTGAGATGGTAAAAAGTGAGCTTGGTGCAACAGACAAGGAGTGGACGGTAATTGAGCCCAGATTAACCAAGGTTATGACCCTTTCTCGTGATGTGAGTCAGAGAGGAATGGGGATGATGAGACGAGGCAGGAGAGGCGACGACACAGGAGGTCGTGGCGGAAGAGGCAGGCAGGGGCAACCTACTCAGGAAAGCCAGTCTGAACAAAGCGAGGTTCAGAAAGCTACAAATTCTCTACAGGAAGTGCTGGATAAAAGCGATGCCAGTCCAGATGAGGTCAAGGCCAAACTTCTGGCTTTGAGAAATGCCAAAGAAAAAACCAAACAGGAACTTGCCAAGGCACAACAGGATCTCAAGCAAATTCTGAGTATTCGCCAAGAAGCCAAACTGGTTCTTTTAGGCTTGTTGGATTAGAACTCTCAATAGCTTATTAATTTGAAGATTGGCAAATGATGGATGCTCTTAGTGAACCAAAAGATGTGCAAGCTTATTTGGCGTGCATAGAATGGCTTCGCAGGGCTTCTTCTGATAGCAAGGAGTGGCCGGCTTTTCTTGCCAGCAACGGGCTTTCAGAAGAAGCATTCCTGCGTTTTGTCAGCAGGGAGTACAGTTACCCCTATATAAACCTGGACGAGGTCTCCGTAGATTCTGAATTCATTTCCCGTTTTCCAGCGAGAATTCTGCTTGATAGACAGATAATTCCTATTCGCCAAAATGATGAAGCAGTTCTGGCGGTTGTTAGCAATCCGTTCACAACAGCAGGAATTGATGAGTTGCGAGTCATGACAGGTTTGGATTTCGAAATCGGTTTGGCACCCGGGATGGAAATTGCCGCATTTATTAAGAAGTCTATGGGTCTTGGGGCTGATACTATCCAGTCGATGTTTGATGAGGCACAGGAAAACGGGCTGCAATTCCTTCAGGGTACAGAAGAGGATGTCGACCTGGCAGAAGCTGCCGAAGGAGCATCGATTATTCGCTTTGTTAATCAGATTTTAACAGAAGCGATTGAGATGCGTGCAACTGATGTGCATATCGAGCCCTTTGAGAATGAACTGCGAGTGCGGTATCGTATTGATGGTGTCTTAAAAGCGGCTGCGATTCCTGCTGAGGTTAAGCGATTTCAGCCTGCGATTGTGTCCCGCGTCAAAATACTTAGCCACCTCGATATTGCAGAAAAACGGGTGCCCCAGGATGGTAGAATTAAGGTATTTCTTTCTGGTAAGGAAATTGACATTCGTGTCTCGGTTATTCCAATGCTATACGGTGAAGCGGTTGTCTTACGCCTTCTGGACAGGTCTTCTGTGCTTCTTGGGCCGGGAAAAATCGGAATGGGAAAGTCAGACCTGAATATCTTTAAAGAAATAGTTAAAAGGCCGCATGGCATCATCCTAGTTACCGGGCCAACAGGAAGCGGGAAAACGACTACTCTTTATGCAGCCCTTTCACACATCAATGATATTGACCGGAAGATTATTACGATCGAAGACCCGATTGAGTACCAGTTATATGGGATCAACCAAATACAGGTTTCCAACAAAACAGGTTTGACCTTTGCAAGAGGCCTGCGGTCTATTCTGAGACATGACCCAGATGTAGTGCTGGTTGGGGAAATTCGAGACCTTGAAACTGCGGAGATTGCGGTACAGGCGTCTTTAACAGGGCATCTGGTTTTCTCGACTTTGCACACAAATGATGCCCCCGGCGCATTGACTCGATTGGTGGATATGGGGATAGAACCCTATCTTGTTGCATCTTCACTTGAAGCGATTATTGCTCAACGTCTGATTCGTCTACTTTGCCAGGATTGCAAAAAAGAAATGCCACAAAAAGAAGCCGCTTTGCTACGAAAGCGTTATAAGGATTATATCCCTGAAAAGCTTTATAGTGTCGGTGGCTGTAAGAAATGCCAGGGCAGCGGATATATTGGCCGATCTGGAATATTTGAGGTGCTGGTTGTAACAGAAGAAGTACGTACGCTGCTTCTTGAAAATGCTACGCCTCGTGACATTCGGTCACAAGCGATGAGTCAAGGAATGAAAAGTTTACGGCAGGATGCACAAAGATATTTGCAGGAAGGTAAAACTACGCTGGAGGAAATACTCAGGGTGACCAAGGACGAATCTCTGACAATGCAAACGTTTACAGAAAATTCTGAGGAGTGAACAGGTGCCAACTTTTTGTTACAAAGCAATAGACAGCCAGGGAAATCCTGTCGAAGACACTCTTGTTGCAAAGAGTAGAGAAGTCGCTATTGATGAGATTTCTGCAAAAGGTCTTGTGCCTTCCGAGGTCAAAGACAGCAGCCACAAAGACACAAAGACTATAGGTGTTACCGGTCGGGTTTCAAAAACCGAAGTTGAAACCTTTACTCGTGAGCTTTCCAACCTTCTCGCAGCCGGTGTGTCGTTAAGTAAGGCGCTACAGATATTAAGCCGTGAAACTTCCAAACAAGCAGCTAAAAAGCAATGGACAGCTATTCATGACCAGGTAGTCAGCGGAACAGGCCTAGCTGATTCGCTTGCCCACTGGCCCAAACTGTTTCCATCTGTTTATGTGGCAATGGTGCGGGCCGGTGAAACAGGAGGTTTTCTGGAACTAGTACTTGAGCAGATTGCGAATTTTCGTTCTCGTGAACAGGATCTCAAAAGTAAGGTGCGATCCGCTCTTATTTATCCAATTGTACTTGCGGTTCTTGCCGCAATGATTCTGCTTTTTTTATTGATCTATTTTATTCCACGGTTCTCCTCCATTTTTTCTGAATTTGGAGGTACGCTCCCCGGTCTGACACTCGGAATAGTAATGGTCAGTCAGCTTGTTCTACGATACTGGATGCTTATTGCCGGTCTGATTGTTGTGGTGATCTTAGGAGTTAAGAATTTTCTTGCCCGAGAAGAGGGAAGACTTGCCTTTGAACGAGTCGTGTTGAAAACTCCTGTTATAGGAAAGCTGACAGCCCGGTTTGCGTTCGTTCGTTTTGCAAGAATGCTGGGTACGCTCGTCCATGCGGGCGTTCCACTTCTGTCATCACTGGAGGTTGCAAAAGAAGCTATCGGCAACGAGACACTTGCCCGTACAGTCAGCGGAGCAATAGAAAGAGTTCGGAGAGGTATGCCTCTGGCAAGGAGCCTGAGCGAGTCTCGTGAGTTATTTGGCGGTTCTATTATAGAAATGATCTCGGTAGCTGAGGAGAGCAGCAAGCTGGATGTTGAACTGGTCCGTCTGGCAGAAAGCTACGAAAAAGAACTGGATAGAAATTTAAAAATGGCAGTTTCGCTGGCAGAGCCCATCATGCTTTTCGTAATGGCAGCACTGGTCGGTACGGTTGTAATTGGGATGCTGTTGCCGATCTTTAATCTTCAAGAATTGATTCATTAAAGACAAGAAAATGAAAGAGGTAAGAATGCAGAAAAAAATCAAAAATAAGAAAGGCGGATTTACTTTAATCGAATTGTTGCTGGTCTTGGTGATTCTGGCTGCGTTGGCAACTATTGTGGTTCCAAAGTTCACTAGACGCAGTGAACAGGCAAAAGTTACAGCCGCTATGACGGACATCGCAAATCTGGAAGTTGCAATGGACGCGTTTGAGATCGATACCTCCCGCTATCCCACAACCAGTGAAGGACTCAAGGCGTTGGTCGAGCAGCCCTCCAATGCGGATGGTTGGAAAGGCCCCTATATCAAACGCGGAGTTCCTAAAGATCCGTGGGGTAATGCTTATACATATAAGCAGCCAGGCCAGCATAATGAATTAGGCTATGATCTTTATTCGGCTGGTCCGGATGGGCAGCAAGGTAATGATGATGACATTACCAACTGGACAGAGGATTAATAAGCTGATGTTTATACGAGGATACAATCGAGTCCTTGTGCGCCATGGGTTTACTCTGCTGGAATTGATCTTAGTAATGATCATCCTGTGTACTGTTTTAGGTATGGCGACCCCATCTTTACGAGGTTTCTTTTCATCCCGGCAGATCAAAGACATAGGTGAGCAGATGGTAGCTTTGACGCAGTACGCGAAAACACAATCAGTTTATAGAAGTCAATATTACCGTATGAATTTTGATCTAGATAAACGAAAGTACTGGTTGTCAGCTCTTGAAAAAAGTGAATATAAAAGACTTGAAAATGATTTTGGTAGCAAGTTTACGATTCCTGCTGATATTGAAATAGATTTTGAAAACTTCTCTCGTGAAGCGTCGCTGTTTTACGTGGAATTCAATCCTGAAGGATATAGTAAACAATGCAGGATCATACTTGAGGATGATAAGCGAAATTATATCGATGTTGTTTGCTATGGTCCCGCAGAAAATTTTGAAATGGTCGAACGTATATATGGTAAAAAAGATCAAAGACAATAAAAGAAACTCTAGAAGAGCAAAGGGATTTACGCTGATTGAGATACTCGCAGCCCTGGCCTTGATTATTTTTGTTATCCCAGTTGTCATGAAAGGAATCTCAATCGCAACAGCGGTGGCTTCCGACATTGCCCGTAAATCCGTGGCAGCCTCATTAGCTGAAAACCAACTTGCAGATATCCTTATTGAAAAACAATGGCAGAACAGCAGTCTTACAGGAGATTTTGGTAAAGAGTACCCGGCGTATCGCTGGCAGATGACCTCTGCGAACTGGACAGAGCCGGGTTTGAATCAGGTAACACTGAGTGTAATGTGGGAATCGCGCGGATATGGGCGAAAAGTTGAATTGACTACGTTGGTATGGACTAATGAACAATAGCTTTGAACATAATAAAAGTTGCGGCTTTACCCTGCTGGAACTGCTTGTGGCGATGGCACTGATGGGATTAGTGGCAATGGCACTGTATTCCAGCATGTACATCGGGACAAAGGCTAAGCAAAGTTGCTATACGGCAGTAAAGCCATACCGCGCCCTGAATCCTGCGTTGGAGTTTATCCGAAAAGACCTGACTTGTGCATTGGAGCCCCGAGGCATTCTCGCAGCACAATTTCAAGGAAACGATCTGATTGGGACAGGGGGAGACGATGCTGATTCACTTTTATTTTATTGTAGCACTCATATACCTTCTAAGAATGAGATTGCCTGCGATATTATAAAAACAGAATATGCACTTGAAGAACGTCAGGGTTGGGATGAACTTGTCCTGGTTCGCAAGCGAACAATAAATCTGCTTACCCCCAAAACAATCGAAGCGGAAGAAGAAGTCATTTGTAGAGATATTCGTGCCTTGGATATTAAATATTATGATGGCTACGACTGGCTGGATTCCTGGGACTCCACTACTCAGGATAATGCATTACCTCTGGCGGTAGAAGTAGCCATAACATTGGCTGATGCGGAGAATACGTCAACATTGAAAAATCAAGAGAGTGCCATTGGGACTACAATGAAAAAAACCATCTTTTTGTCGTGTGCTGAAACGAGGCAATAATTTATTCATGAAAAATAAAATGCACAATAAAAGATTGCAGAAAACAACTGCTACTAATAGCAAGTGTACCGGTACCGTTCTTATCGTCACGATCTGGATCGTGCTGATATTAGCAGGCCTTGTGCTTGTGCTTTCAAGAACTATACGAGTCGATGCAATTGGTACAGCCAATCGCGTCTCTGCTATGCAGGCTGAGGCTATAGCTAACGGTGCAATCGCATATGTGCTTTCGAAAGTTACAGATGGGCAGGAATCAGACGTTGACTATGGAGCGCCATCATATGAAGAGATGCAGCTTGGGCAAGGATATTTCTGGGTGATCCGACCTAATCTTTCGGATGACAAAAATCATGATTATGGACTAACGGATGAAGCGGGAAAAATAAATCTGAATTCAGCCTCACTTGAAATGCTTTTAAAACTGCCGTCAATGACCTCTGAACTTGCCAATGCGATCATCGACTGGCGTGATTCTGATAGTGAGATATCTCCGGGTGGTGCTGAAAGCGAATATTATCTGCTTTTGAATAATCCTTATAACTGCAAGAATTCTCTTCTCGAAACTGTAGAAGAAGTATTGCTGGTAAAAGGAGGCCAACACGATTATCTCTATGGGGAAGATTTGAACAGAAATGGTGTTCTGGAATGGAACGAAAATGATGCCCAGCAAAGCCCGCCTTCAGATAACAGCAATGGAAAACTCGATCCTGGATTTTTGAACTATGTTACTGTCTACAGCTACGAGATAAGCCAAGGCTCTCAGGATATGACTAATGTTAATAGTTTTCGCAGTCAGGGAGATTTGTTAGAAATAATTCGTGAAGTTGTCAGTGATTCTGAGTCTTTTCAAATCATGGACAATATCAGAGCAGGCCATCCCTTCCAGAACCTGATTGATTTTTACTTTAAAAGCGGGATCAAGTATGAAAGCGTTCTGAAAATTGAAGGTAAGTTGACAACTAGCAATGAAAAGAAACGAGTAGGTCTTGTCAATATCAATACTGCTCCAGCAGAAGTTTTACTATGTCTTCCGGGATTGGAGCAGAGTGATGTAGATGCTATCGTAGTTAGACGCAGTGACTCGGAAAATGATACAAGCAGTATACTATGGCTTACAAAAATTCTTTCAAAAGAAAAGGCCGTTGGAATAGGAAGTTACATCACAACCAAATCGTATCAATACGGAGCAGATATTGTTGTTGTCAGTGGAGATGGCAGGGCTTTTCGCAGGTATTATGTGGTAATTGACAATGCTAACAGCAATGCAAGGGTGATCTATCGGCAGCCTTTGACCTATCTCGGTTGGCCTCTGGATGAAGAAATCCTTCAAAAACTTCGTAATAAGGGATGACACCTGAAGCCGGAATATAAAAAGCAGGATAATCATGATAAAACATAAAAACATTCTTGTGATACTTTTGGGGAACAAAAAGATTGCTGTTTCCCAAGTGGAGCAAACTGGCAATGATTGCCGGCTTCTTAGAAGTGGAGAGCATGCCCTTACTAGGGACATGCCGTTCGAGGAATATCCTGGGAATCTCTCCGGGTTCTCACAATTTTTACAAGAACATGGTTTCAAAGGCAACAAAGCGGT
>JAFGRL010000026.1 GCA_016935195.1 Sedimentisphaerales bacterium | reverse complement strand
GTTTGGTAACGCCCATTCTACCACACGGCCAAATTTACTGTGGTTTTCGTTTCCGCTGAGTGTCCAACTTCATTTTACAATCGACCTTTAAAAAACTATTTCGATGTCTACATGAAACAGGAGGAAATGTATTATGAAGATTTCTGATGTCGAGGGAGTTAATCCTACTCGATCAGTAAAGTATATACGAGCCAATCCATCCGCTATCTCTTGGCGAAAGAAGCTGTCATTTCCTGCCGGATTGGGTGCAGTCCTTGCAATTTTGTTCATTTTCGGCGGAACTACAGCCATGAATGTGGCTTTGGGCATTTCTGTCAAGGCAGTCCTCGCAGGATATTCCTACGACGTACTTATTATCCTCATCGTGATGGAGCTATTTACGAAACTAATTGCGCAGACCGGCATCATGGAGTTGCTAGCAACTAAGATGGCTGCGCTCTCTAACGGGCGCAAGAGTCAATGCATTCTCCTTTTTGGTGGCTTAATGTTCTTGATCAGTTGCACATTGAATAATATCACTGCAGTAATGATGGTTTTGCCCGTAATTTTCGTTCTGCTTAAGGCAATTGACATCAATCAAAAATACGTTTCCCTGTTTTTTGCGGTCATTCTTGCCACATCAAACCTTGGTGGAGCTGCGAGCCCCATCGGCGACTTCCCGGCCATTATAATTCTTTCTTCCGGGATTACTAGCTTCCTGTCTTACCTAACTCATGCGTTCCCGCTGTTTCTAACCACTACTGTAGTCATTTGTCTGTTCTGGAGTCGTTTTGTCAAGGAAGACACAGTCAAAACGCTACATTCCCGCCAATTAGCTGTTTCGGTACTGCAGAGTCAATACCGAAATGTAGTCGTCCGTTGGGATGTACTCTATCCAATGAGCATCATCTTCCTTTGTATGTTCATAACATGGTCCGTCGTACCACAACGAGTATTACCGCCCGAGATGATCGCTGTACTGGGCTATGTGGTAGCCGCTGTTGTATGCACTATCAAGAAGCTTCCAGTCAAGCAGCATATGGATATGAAGAGTGTTCTCCAGATTGCATCCTTCCTTTACTTGGCGGCTTCTGTGAGCCAGACGGGGTTGTTGGTACAGCTTGCCAATTACTTGCAGAACACTCTCACCGATCCTAAGTTGTTGTTGCTTACTATCATGTTTGTAACTTCACTGTGCGCCGGTTTAGTTAGCGCCGGTCCCGCCGCTGCCGCAATCATGCCTGTCATTATTCAACTTAGTAATGGGGCTTTCGCTGCCTACTCGGACTGGATTGCCATTGCATATGCGGCTAGTATTTGTGCTGGAAGTAGTTTGTTCATGTGGAGCGCGACTGCCGGCTTTATCTTGTCAGAAAAGGTTAACAATGCCCAACTGACTTTTGAAAACGATAAACATCTTGAATGGAGTGTCATGGAGTATCTCCGTTATGGTATAGTGAATTATCTCATTCAGATGTCTATCGCAATTGTATGGATACTTGTCTCCTGCAGATAAAAATGCCAGATATTATACCAGTTAGATCGGTATCGCTACCGAGACAATCGAGTAGAAACTGAAAAGCTGATAAACCCACACAGGCTCTGTTCTATGGGTTTTTTTCTTTTGCACACCAAACCGTCCGATTTTGCACTGTCTCCTGGCTTACTTTGAAGGCTGTGCTGCCTTCGGAGGGAGACAGAACAAATGAAGCATCAGCAAAAGGAAGCAATTCATCAGCTGCGAGAGGGAGGACAAAGCTACGCCAGCATCGCTGACCTTCTTGGCATTTCAGTGAATACGGTCAAATCCTACTGCCGCAGAAATAAACTTGGTGGTATCGCCCTGTCAACCACAGAGCCGATGAATGAAACCTTCTGCCGGCAATGCGGTGCATCGCTAAAACAAATCCCAGGGAAAAAGCAAAAGCAATACTGCTCAGACCGGTGCCGGATGGCTTGGTGGAATGCTCACCCAGAGGCGGTTGACCATAAAAGCCTCCGGGAGTACACCTGCCAGACCTGCGGCCGGGTGTTTGAAGTCTATGGCAAACGGGAGCGCAAATTTTGCTCCCGAGTCTGCTATGGCAAGTCAAAGGCAGGGCAGGTATGAACAAGCATCAAGCGATGATTCATTATCGCGTTGTCATGTCAGTCATAATAAAATGGCTTGCTGATGGCATCCTCGGCGAGGAGGACTTTACAAAACTGGATTCGCTTTTTGCCGATAAATACGGCCTTCCGAAAGGCAGCATATACCGCTAAAACGCTTGCTATCACTGGCTTTTAGAGTGATATATGTAGTTGCGAAAGGGGGCAGGATATTGAAAAAGATCATTATGAAGAAGGATACCATCGTGGCGATGCCTTCTGTCACAAAGGTCGCCGCGTATGCGAGGGTGTCTTCCGGCAAGGATGAAATGCTTCATTCCTTGGCAGCACAAGTGAGCCACTATAGTGGCTATATACAGCGACAGCCCGGTTGGCTGTACATTGGCGTATATGCTGACGAGGCTGCAACGGGAACAAAAGACAACCGGCCAGAGTTCAAGCGGCTGCTAGCGGATTGCCGAGGTGGGGGAATAGACCTCGTGCTTACCAAGTCCATTTCACGCTTTGCGCGCAATACCGTTGACTTGCTGGAAACGGTACGAGATCTCAAAAGCATTGGTGTGGATGTGTTCTTTGAGAAACAGAACCTTCACACAATGAGTGGCGATGGTGAACTGATGCTGACCATATTGGCAAGCTATGCACAGGAAGAAAGCCGTTCGGCGAGTGAAAACTGCAAGTGGCGTATTCGCAAGCGGTTTGAAAATGGCGAGCTGGCAAACCTCAGGTTCATGTTCGGTTATCTGATCGACAAGGGCAAGGTAGAACTAGACCCTGAGCAGACCAACATTGTGCAGATGATTTTTGAAGACTACATTGGCGGGTTGGGCGGTGGCAAGCTTGCAGCAAAGCTGAAGAGTATGAATGTTCCCAGACCCTTTGGTGGCGAGTGGACTGCTGAACGCGTGATGGGAATCATCAAGAATGAAAAATACACCGGCAATGCCCTGCTGCAGAAAAAATATGTGGTGGACCATTTATCGAAAAAGCTGGTCCATAACAACGGCCAATTGCCGCAGTATTATGCCGAGTGTACGCATCCGGCCATCATTGACCAGGAGACCTTTGATAAGGCACAGGCTATTTTGAATAGTCGCAGATTAAAAAGTAAAACCAAAAGCAGCACCTGCAGTCGCTATCCTTTTAGCAGCCTTCTTCAGTGCGAGATCTGCGGAAAGAAGTATAAACGGAAGGATCGGAAAGGCAAAGTGGCTTGGTATTGCTCCACTTTTCTACAAAAAGGGAAAACGGCTTGTCCATCAAAGCAGGTTCCCGAGTCGGTACTATACTCGCTTAGTACAGAGGTGCTTGGACTGGAAGAGTTTAGCGCCGAGGTCTTCAGGAAAGAAATCTCAGAGATATTCGTACCGGAACCAGGCAAGCTGATCTTTGTATTTCATAATGGGCGCACAGTCGAAAAGCTCTGGCAGCATAAGTCACGCAGCGAAAGCTGGACTGAGGAAATGAGAGAAACTGCAAGAAACTATGCGAAAAGGAGGCACTAACGATGACGTCTAATATCAGAGTTATCCCTGCAACCATACAGCGCACATCTGCTCAAAGCATGAATCCATCGGCTAAAAGACGGACTGCAGCATATGCACGGGTTTCCACGGACAGCGAGGAGCAGATGACCTCCTATGAGGCGCAGGTCGATTATTACACACGCTACATCAAGGGGCGTACCGATTGGCTGTTTTCTGGCATTTATACCGACGAGGGGATCAGCGCCGTCAACACCAAAAAGCGTGATGGCTTCAACAAAATGGTGACAGACGCTTTGGCCGGCAAGCTGGATCTAATCGTCACGAAATCGGTCAGCCGCTTTGCCAGAAACACTGTGGATAGCCTATCTACAGTTCGCAAGCTCAAGGAAAAAGGTGTTGAGGTGTTCTTTGAGAAAGAAAACATCTATACCTTCGATGACAAGGGTGAGCTGCTGATTACGATCATGAGCTCACTTGCGCAGGAGGAAAGCCGCTCCATTTCAGAAAACGTGACCTGGGGTCAGCGCAAGCGCTTTGCCGATGGCAAGGTCAGCATGCCGTACAAGCGGTTCCTCGGCTATGAAAAGGGCGAGGATGGCATCCCAAAGATCGTTGAAAGTGAAGCGGAAATTGTCCGCCTGATATATCGGCTGTTTATGGAAGGCAGAACCTCCTCGGCGATCGCCAAACACCTCGCCGCTAGTGGCATCCCATCCCCTGGTGGAAAACAGAAGTGGCAGGTTGCCACCGTGAACTCCATTCTGACAAATGAAAAATACAAGGGAGATGCTTTGCTGCAGAAACGCTTCACCGTAGATTTTCTGACGAAAACCATAAAAGATAATGAAGGTGAGTTTCCCCAATATTATGTCCAGAATAGTCACCCGGGTATTATCGCGCCGGATGAGTTTGACGCCGTCCAGGCAGAGATCGAACGTCGCAAGCAGTTGGGGCGACCGGTGGCTTGCCAAAGCCCGCTGTCAACAAAGCTGGTGTGCGGTGACTGTGGCGGATTTTTCGGTTCGAAGGTCTGGGGTTCCAATACGAAGTACCGTCGAATGATCTGGCGCTGTAATGAAAAATATAAAGGGAATGCCAAGTGCAATACCCCTCACGTCACGGAAGATGAAGTTAAGGAAAAATTCGTCGAAGCCTTCAATTCCATTTTGGAGTATCGGGAAGAGTTGATTGCCAACTGCCGTTTAGTTCAAGAAACCATTTGCGATTATGCTGACATTAATACTGAGATTGATGCATTGCGCCGTGAGATGGAAGTGGTCGCGGAGCTGTCCAGAAAGTCAATTTACGAAAATGCCCATACCGCCATTGATCAAGAGGAATGGCAGGAGTGGAACAATGGCTACCTTGAGCGGCATCGCATAGCTTCGGAGCGTGTGATCGAGCTTGAGGAGCTAAAGCGAGAGCGACAAAGTAAAAGCCTTCTGCTGGAGGGCTTTACACAAAATCTGGCGACGTGTGAAAAAGCACTTGAGACTTTCGATGAGCGGATATGGATGGCGGCAATTGACAAGGTTATGATCCATTCTGATGGGGAATTGGTCTTTGGGTTCAAAGATGGCACAAAAATTATCCGATAAAATATTGAAACTCCACATCGTCGATTATGATTATCTACTACACCCTCGTCGTTTTCTGCCATTTACTCTAATGTTTTCTCATACCAAATAATTTTAGTTAATGAAAATATTTGGAATTCTTAATTCAAAATAGTCTAGGGTTTTGTTGCTGACACATTATCATCAGCTTTTATAATGTGAGTTTAACCTTTAATTGACTTCCAATAATCATCTTTGAGTTTTTTGTGTTTCGCCCACAAATCAATTCGGCCATTCTTGATAACTGCTCAGTATTCATCACAGAAATGAACTCAAGAAAATGCTTTGCCCGCGAAGCCCCAACATAAAGCACCATTTTTGCTATATCTGTAGCAAAGGATTCATCATCCATATCAATGATTATTATAACATTAGCTTCTAGACCTTTAAATTTCCGAGCAGACGTGAATAATATATCATTAGAATCAGCATCGGATGTGAGGTGATATGAGCCAATAGAAGATATTCCACTCAAAATTGAGTTCTCTTCTGTTTTCACGGTCAAAATGACTATGTCTCGTTTTTTAATGCCATTATCTGTATAGTATCTTATCGATTTGGACAATTGTTCCAATGCATCCTCTGATGAATGAGTAATGTACAGTTTAGGTTTGTCGCCAAGCATATCCAAACGCATTTTAACTTCATTTATACCTATTGCCTTGTTTGAAGTTATTGCAATGCTTTTTGTGTTTCGGCAATTAGCGGATAAAATCAGACGGCATTCTACTTCCTTCAGCCAATCGGGGGTCTGTATTTGTTGAACCAATTGATTTTTATCATAGAATACGTAAAAACACCCATTTGATTTTTCTGCGATAGTTTCAAGTAAGATAATATGGTCTTCGAAAAAGTCCTGACCTTCATCAATGATAATGTGAGAATACTTCCAGTTTTTAGTGTCTGTTGAAAGTAAAAATTCACTAATACCTTCATTTCCATCAATGTTTGACATTCCCCTTGAGTGATAGAATAATGCTGGGAGATTATAAAAATCAATATTTACATTATCATTAGCGTATTTCTCTTTGAGTGATTTAAGCAGGAATTTATTAAAACATAGGAATAAGACTTTATCAGTTTGCGCTAATCGCTTTGCTTTTTCAATAGCCAGCATCGTCTTTCCTGTACCGGCACCACCTTGAATTGCTGCTACACGCTGCTCCTCTAAATAATCCAAAAGGTAATTTTGTTCTCTTGTCATTCTATACATGATGCATTCTTCGTCGTGAATGCGAGTACTGATACTCGGAATTGCACAAAAAACCGGCGATAGGGAATTTAGCACATGTGCTTCGTCATCATGATCGTAAAAGTGTTTTGGATATAGCTGATAATAATCAAACACTTTCTCAATGCTTTGACGAACAGTGTAAATATCTCTTTCCGTTAGTACGATCTCGCTGGAGTAGGCAGGCGGAAGTGCTCTAAAAGAATCCGTATTATGAATCGACGGAAACCAGACAGCTGACTCAATCCAGTATGGGTGCAGATGAGAACCATGAGTATTGAGAATGTCTATAAAAGTATATTTACTACGATTTGCTTGGACCAAGGGATCCTTCATTTGAGATTGTTGATTTGTATGAGTGTTTGTCTGAATCCAGCCGGTTTCGTTATGTTGGATGCCGCCTGATTTGACTTCAATAACAATCAGCCCGCGTTTGGGATGAAAAATAGTGAAATCAGATTCGCCCCACTTGACTTTTCCATATGTTTCTTTTATATGCCAGTGGACCGAGTGAAAAACCGTGTATTCTTTGGGAAGGGATTTAAGCGCATATTATACAGTTTCTTCACCTGGGCTTCCGTTAAACTCATCGGGAGATACATCCGTTGGAATCATTGTTGCCATGTGTGATATCCTCCTAGTTTTGGAAGAATGCTTGGATATCAGCTAGAGTGACTGTATTAAACGGAAAACATGCCCACCCACTTTCTCCGGCCATCGAGCGGAACTGCTCGCTTTCATCTCCGCTGGTAATCGCGATCCTTTGTTCTATCCAAGCCAACTCCACATCAGCGTAAACCTCGCCTATAAATAACTTAGAGGCATAGTACTCTGCCAGAGGAATGTCGTTTCTTTCAAATTCTATCAAAACCGGGAAATCAAAAAGCACGCTGGCACTTTCCCAGTCTGGATAATCCGGCATCAGTTCATCTCCTACTTGGAATTGTATTACAAATTCTGAATCATTTGCATTATTACAGTCGTTTTCGGTGGGTTCTGATAATTCCGACGGAAGAATGCCAAGAAAATAATTCTCCAGATGTTCCCAGGCTTCCTCGCTCGTCAGATTGCTTTGGAACATAAAAGACAGCATTTTCACGGATTCATTGTGCCTGCTGTTGATCATCTCCAAGAGTCTGTTTCTGTATAAATTTGGTTTATCCCTAACCATTTGCATTGTTTTCGTTTCGTTGACATAGATGTATATTTGGCTGTTTGAACCGCCGAGTGATTTGAATCGTAGTACTCCAAAAGCTTCAAGAACACCCAAAATTGTTGTTATCTCCTTACAATAGTTTGATTTTTGGTGGTCGATTGTAAAATGAAGTTGGACACTCAGCGGAAACGAAAACCACAGTAAATTTGGCCGTGTGGTAGAATGGGCGTTACCAAAC
>JAFGRL010000025.1 GCA_016935195.1 Sedimentisphaerales bacterium | reverse complement strand
TGTTTAAGGTCTGATGCGTGATAACTGCCGAACTGATCAACGGCAGCGTAAAGTTTGAAGTGTATCTGGTCCAGTCGGCTGGCGAAATAAACCGTTAGTTTTTCACCCTGATAATTTTTTATTAGCCTCTCTTTGAATCCATCGGGTAATCCTAATCTGAAAAGGCCGCCATCACCACTGCTTGGTCCGTTGTTAAGCCAGTCTTGAGGAAGACTCAGTGTGTCAGCGACTTCTTTTGCAGCAACCAGCAGTTCTTCCGGCAGAGGGGCGGGGTCTACAAGTTGATTGTTGGAATCCATCAAAGCAACTATGTCCACATCCTTTGTGGTTCGATGAATCAAGTGCATGGCATTGAGAGCCGTGCCGCCGCAGACCACAAGTGAAAAACTGCTGCTTAGATTCATCTTTAATCTACCATCCAGTAGCCGCAAGGCCTCATTTATTTTATCGAATCCGTAGCTCATGCTAGCATTATCGACAATAATAGCACTTATGTCAAGTGATATTATTGCCATTTAACGATTTTTTACATAAATCCGCACTTAAAATTGGCACAATAAATAATCTTCAGAATCACTATTCTATAGGCCAAAATCGCCTTTTTTAATCCCTGCAACTGGAAAATTTATTGGAGTTCACATTTTATAGCCAGTCGCCCACTGGCAGTTGCTCTACTGCATGACGTAGAACAGGATCAACATTTGTGTACACTTTATTTGTCAGATTTGGCGAAGAATGTTCCAGTAATCTTTGGGTTACGGCAGTGGATATTCCGTTCTGAGCAAGTAAAGAGCAAAATGTTCGGCGCAAGTCATGAAACTTCAAATCTGACAACCCAGCCTTCTTACAGACCTTCCGCCATATCCTGTGGTTAAATTTCGTGCTAAATAATTTTTCCTGGCTAACATCCAGATTACGAATATACCTTGAAACTTCTGACATAACTTCCGCTGATACCGGTCGTGAAGCCATGCTCTTTTTGGTTTTTCTGCTTTTTGTAGCTATGCAATTTCCTTCACAATCAATGTCACTGATTTTCAATGAGTCAATATCACCACGTCATCTTTATTTCAGGGTATTGCCCAGAAGCTTTCAGCAAATTTTTTATCTGAGTAGTATTCAGCGACCTTACCGGCCTTTCTTCTTCCTTCAATTCTTTAAGCTTTATATTACCGTTTAGATACCGGTTTTCACGACACCAGTTGATGAATGTTTTTAAATTGCGAATATCTTTGTTAAGCGTTGTCCGTTGCACTTCATTACCTCTTTGGAGTATGAACTGATCGATTACGCTTTGTGTAATTTGTTTTGAATTAAGATTTCCTGAAATTCGTTCAAAGTTTCTTAAAGATAGAGCAATTTCATAAAGCGTGCCTTTGGTGACACTGATCTGACCCCATATTATGTACCAACCTCGATTAGAGAGTTATCCACGTTTTGTTCAATGTATTGCTGAGGCTGAGCCGTAGGCGAAGCCGAAGCAATACATTCCGCCGCAAACGCCGCAGGGGTCATATATCCTAAACCACTGTGCGGGCGATGATTATTATATTCCAATCGCCAGCTTTCCACAATAACTCTTGCCTTTTTGACTGAATGAAAAATTTCCCTGTCCAAAACCTCATCACGCAGCCTGCCGTTGAACGATTCAATATAACCGTTCTCCCATGGACTGCCAGGCTCAATGTACAATGTCTCAACATCTTTTTCACCAAGCCATTTTTTAATCGCATCCGCAATAAACTCAGGCCCATTATCGCTTCGAATAAACCTCGGTATCCCTCGAACCAAAAACAAATATTCCAATACGGCTATCACATCCTTGGCCTTGATAGACCTGCCGACTTCTATCGTTAAAGATTCACGCGTAAATTCGTCAAGCACCGTCAAAAACTTCAACTTCCTGCCGGCTTCTGTCTGGTCGCTCATAAAATCATACGTCCATACATGATTGAGGTACTCAGCTTTCTTCACACAGCAGCTATTGCCTGAACAGCCTTCAGATTTCCTGAACTTATGTCTATAAGGCACCTGTAAGCCCTCCTTTTGCCATATTCTCTGAACGCGTTTACGATTGACATTCCAGCCATCCTGCCTGAGTTTGGCTGTAATCATGCGATAGCCGTATCGCTTATACTTTTTAGCAAGCTGTTTTATCTGTCTGGTCAATGCCTTGTCCCTGTCTGTCTGTTTTTCCCTATAACGATGCGTCATCCTCGGTTGATTTAATACTTTGCACGCCCGACGTTCGGAAACGTCTTTGTAAAAGGCAGACTGAATATGTTTGACTGCCTTGCGTTTCCGTGCCGGGCTCAGTAGTTTCCCCGTAACGTTTCTTTGAGTATGTCAATATCCAGAGCCTGGTCGGCGACAAGTTTTTTAAGCCTGCTGTTTTCCTTTTGAATCTCTTTGAAACGCTTTACCTCATCAAGCCCCATCCCGCCGTACTGCTTACGCCAGTTGTAATAGGTAGCATCGCTTATTCCAAGCTGCCTGCATATATCACCAATGCTTTGGCCCTCGCCTGATTTTGCCTCAGCTTGGCGAAGTAATTTGATTATTTGTTCCGGCTTTCTGTACTTCCTTTTCATAAGAGTATCCTTTCATTAAAAACCGAATGATTCTATCGGATACTCTCTAATTCACAATGGTACAGTTTTCGGGGGTCAGACCAACACCTTGAACTTTTTTTGCTTCATTGTATTCAGCAAGCATTTGGCTCCATTCGGCTGATACTTGGCCTGTAAATACGTCAGAGTTCAACTGAGTATATTTGATGTGCTTGTAATGCTCCGCCAATTCTTTGTAAGGCAGAGCCTTTGCTTTGCGCTTCCCACTTTCATACCAGCCCACCCAATAACCCTTAAGACTTTTTCTTTTGTAAACCCAAACCTTTTTCATAATATCTATTCTATCGTAATAATAGGGGTGCGAATCAAGCAGTAAAACAGGCTGAAAGGCGTGCAAATTAGTAACAAAATAGAGACATGCAGTAAGGAATTGATGTTAATTAAGACGTAACAATATGTTTTACAACCACTTAGAAAAGCCTGGTTTTTGTGGCATCCAGATTATATATCCTTTAGACAATCCTCATATATTCGACTTTGCTTGTTGATTTCAAAATAAGAGGAAATCTTTATTATTATGCAATAATATGTCCATATTGTTTAAATATTTCACGTTTGACGATTTAGCAGGCTTCGCCGTCTTACTTACAAAGGGCAAGTAAGCCAATTTGCTATATATCCTTCACATTAGTGCCCAATTGAACAATCTGACCCTTTGGAAATCTAATAAAAATACATGGAAAAGTGAGAGTTTATGCCACTAACCTCGGAGAAGGAAACGCGGTCGAAAAAATTCGAGATAAAATTAAAAATCTTGCCTTTCCAAGACAGCCATAGTAATTTATTGAAAATAAGGCTCAGTAGTGTAACTGAGTAAGAATACAAAATGTTATATGGGATATCCCAGACTAGGAGCAACATAATGGCAAAGAGTGCCAAACCAGCAACGAAAAGCGAGATTCTGTCCAACATCGCCGAGGCCACGCAACTTTCCCGCAAGCAGGTGGCATCGGTGTTCGATGCCCTTTCAGGCCAGATCAAGTCTGCTGTGGGCAAGAAAGGCCCTGGCGTCTTTGCTTTGCCGGGTCTGATGAAGATCATGGTCATTCATAAACCGGCTACCCCCAAACGGAAAGGCATCAACCCGTTCACTAAGCAGGAGCAGGTTTTTGCGGCCAAGCCCGCTCGCAAAGTTATTAAAGTCCGGCCACTTAAAGCTCTCAAGGACATGGCTAAGTAACAGACTAAGTTGTAGGCTCTTTTTAATATGTTCAAATTCAATTTATGCTGTCACTGTTTTTCTTTGTTACGAACCTTATTATAAGCTTGAGCCATTTTCTCAGTCGATGGAGACAGATAAACTGAAGTGGTCTTCAGGCTACGATGTCCCACCTGTTTTTGCACGATTGGCAATGGTAGTTTTCTGTCAATGACATAGTGGGTGACATGGCTGTGCCGCAACGAATGCACCGTAAACATTTTTAAATTTCTACCCAAAGAATCCCGGCCATACACATGTTGTAAGCCGGCCTTATTTACATAATGCTGAAAAATCTGTCTGATTCGATTTTCTGTATACGGCTTATTCCAACGTCTTCCCGGGTGAAATAAGTAGGCATCAGTATTTCTGATCTTACCCTCTCGTTTTGTAATAAATCCTTTTTGTTTGAGCATACTTTTAATTTCATTAGTGAGACCTTTAGGCAAATAGCTTATTCTGACATGTTTAGTCTTGGTGTTTTCTGCAGGAAAAAACACTGTGCTTCTATTAAAATTTATATGCTTGATCTGAATCTTGACAAACTCACCAACCCTACAGCCAAGTTCATAGACTATCTCAAACATTAACTTGTGTCCGTAGTTATCAACGGAATCAAAGAACGCTTGAAGCTCATCCGTCGTCAGATATCTTATAATTTCTCCGAATCGCTCATATTTTTTTGTTTTATTTTTTCTCTTCTTGAGGTTCTCGTTATTCGAGAAGAAACTATTTTTCATCTCCATTCAAATGTGAAATAGCCTGGATATTAAAACTTTTTGCCTAAAACAAATATATGATGCAAAATAACAAAGCTTATAAACCTGAAAATCTTATAGATTCTGAAGATCACAAAGATTCAAGAGCCGCAAATTAATCAAGTCCTGACAAAACCTTACACTCTCAAAAAGCTTTTTCAGGAACCGGTTTTCTTTTGCAGTTAACTGAATTTCAAGAGCTCTTCAAATTGGGGCATTTCCAGCCTTTAACACAGGTATTCCAACGGAATAGTCCGATAGAGCAATAATTCTTTCTTAGATGTAATCTCACATTCCAAACATCTCAATGCGTACATCCTCGCTTTACGCTCCTGTTGCAGTTATAGCACACCAGTAATCTCATCATCTCCAGAACACCTCTTCACCGACGCTGTTTTGCTGCTGATGCTGATTATTAAATACTCGGCCTCGATTCCGGCGTTTGTTTAATTACGCTTACTTCCCAGGCGCGTTTTAAAACGCCTTCTCTCGGCCTCATATATATTCTGCATCAGCGAAAAATATATAAAGGTCAATCACTTAGTACGATCGTACTGATTGGTTAATCCAATCGATAGGAGGAATAAGCGGAAAATGTCTAAACCAGAAACTGTTTTCAAGATAGGAGCTGTAAGAGCAGCTGTATTTAGAAACACCATAGAAAAAAACGGCCAGTCGATTCCACTTCCTAAAGTGGTAATTGAAGTCAGGTACAAAGATAAGACAGGTCAATGGCAAGGGACCAACAGCCTGAGCATAAATGACATCCCTAAGGCCATTTTAGCCCTTCAGAAAGCATTTGCACATCTGATGGAACGTAAAGACCCAGGCCAGCAAGAAGGCTCAAATGTGGGCGATCTATACGGCTGAAACTATTTTTAATTTTTTTACCATGATGGGATTTTTCCCATCGCTTTTTAACGAAAGGAAAGGTGAAACCATGCAAGAAACAATTTGTGCAAAAGTAAACATGAGGTTGTTGACCAAGGCAGACAGGCTTTTTACAGGCACTGCCGAAGGCAGAGTCATCGAGATTCTGCAGAACGCAAGAAGAGCCGGTGCAACAGAGGTGCGAATTACCAACAAGGATGGATTCGTAACCATTGAGGACAACGGCTCAGGTATCGAGGATTTCCAGAAGCTGCTGGATTTAGGCGGCAGCGGCTGGGACGAAAAACTCGAAGCAGGAGAAGACCCTGCAGGTGTAGGACTTTTTAGTCTCGCACCCAAAGAGGTAACGATTACATCCGGCGACAGGCAAATCGTTATCGGCAAAGACGG
>JAFGRL010000003.1 GCA_016935195.1 Sedimentisphaerales bacterium | reverse complement strand
GGCTCTCGGACCATAACAGGTTATAGCAATGAGATTATAGTCATTACATCATTGAAATCAACTATAACTTCAAACTGCATTCGTTTTAATGATTGGGAGGATATTTTGACCTGATGGGTTAATGAACGGCCTTTAGGCGGTCTCTATACCCATCGTTGCAGGTCACGCGAAAGGTGTTCATGACGCCAAGTCTATTGTTTTACATTTCAGTATGCTGTCTTTAGCAGGAATGCACCAGTTCCCGGGCCATGATTTTTTTATGGTTATTATGACGTCCCATGAGCCTGCTGTTTTTTTCAATAAGTCCCAGTATCAGATTAATCTGATTCAATACAATTTCTATCAGATCGCCATTAGCCAATGTAGATTCCGGAGTATGTTGAGGGAATGCCAGAATAATGTGACCGCAATCGGTATGTTCAGTAGCAAATTGTGTTGCGATAATACTATGCTCCTGGATCTGAGTAACGACCGGTTCATGGCCATCGTCAATCCTGGCGCATAAATCACTGATTACAGATTCACTTAATTTGAGCTGGATAAATTTCTCAGAGTCACTGGGCCAGCAATTGCCTACTCTGTCACGAATCACCATTATTGGTCCATCTTCAGGGAGAATCTGGAAAAGCTGTCTTGCAACCTGCTCATTTAGTATAGAACTTGAAGACAATGGTGAACAGTTCATATCCATATCACAACTCCTTGTTTAAAAACAAAATTAAGTCTTACAACAAGGACTTCGGATTTTTTCTGTTTGAACTTAGTCAGCGTATATTTTTTTATTTTATGAAGCAAAAAAAAGAGCATAAGGAAAGCCCGGGTAATAATTATAGGACGGAGTATTGTATAGGCAGGGAGCTACTTTTTATTTGAAAATTGGTGCTGACCGCATCAAAAAATGGACAATCCAGTCAATAGATGGAAAGTTTTTTCTTTTAAGATTGCCCCGGATTTATGATCGACGGTCTCTCTTTATATCTAATCATTTGGACCGTTCGACCATCATTTTTATACCTAACCACATCCATGTAGCAATGAATCAACAATACCCCCCTGCCGTTTGGTTCGAATAAGTGCTTTCCATGGCGGGGATCAGGTACGTTTGTCGGATTAAAACCATCGCCCTGATCGGTTACTTCAATACTGACAGAATCATGATTGACGGTATATGCGATTGTAACCTTTTTGTTTGGATCTTTTTTGTTGCCATGTTTGACGGCGTTCGCAAAAGCTTCTTCGAGGGCAAGATGTACGGCAAAACCATCGTCCCTGCTAAAACCCTCTTCCTCCAGCTTTGCAAGGATGTCCTTGCAAACCCCTACGGCAGCAGTGGCTTTGCTTTCAACTACAACTGAACAACTGTTTGATATTTCCGATGTCATATCACTTACAGTGTTTCGGTCAAAGAACGCATCAAATTCAGAAAACCAATACAGAAAACATGCATTTGAACCGGTCAAAAACTTATTTTTAACTCATTTTCAATGAATTATAGTCCGGATTTCTGCAAGTTATAGGTCAGTCTTCGACAGCACTTTCAATATCTTTGTAAATATCGAAAGTTTTTGTCAGACGAGTAATCTTAAAAACTTCGTAAATTTTAGGATTTATATTACATAACCTCAACTGACCATCATTTTCGTATATTTTCTTGCTGGCTCTGATCAGAAGTCCGAGAACAGCGGACGACAAAAAACCTACATTACCAAAATCCAGCACGAGGTTTACCCGTTCTGATTTTTCGACGATTGACATTATTGCTTCCTGAAGGGCTTTAATATCAGTCTCTTCCAGAATCTTCTCATCGGCAAATGTGATTATCGTTGCATGATCACGGTACTGAATACCTATTTTAGGCCTTATATCAGCCATTGCAACCTCCATATAATGGTTTATAGCAGCGGAATCCTATTCAAGAAGACAACTTGTGTCAAGCTTTTTGCCATCGCAGATAAAACGGTACTCTATAAAATATACATATTGCATCAAAAGCCGTAATTGAACATATGTTTTAGGCGGACAGATTTCTGTTATTTCCGAGTGAAAAAGTCTTGCTATTAATATCTCTGATATGCATAATACCTAAAATTATTTGCATTTATGCCAAATAGGTACCGGCATATTTCGTTAAGTATTGTGTATATTTTGTAAACGCCGGTACAAATTTAAGGAGTTTAATATGAAGATAAGCAGATCCACAGGATATGCGTTGTTGGCTGTAGGTTATATTGCCAAAAACGAGGGCGATGCTCTTATAATGTCTCAGGACATAGCGAGGGAATATGAAATTCCTCTGGAGTACCTTTTAAAAATCCTCCAGCAGTTGGTTAGAGCCAATGTGCTTCGTAGCAAGAGAGGACCAAGTGGTGGTTTTTCATTGGCAAAATCCGCAAAGAAAATCTCAATGCTTCAAATTATCGAAGCTGTTGATGGTCCACTTTCGAGCCATCTGAGCCTGGCGGAGCAGTCTCAAGGCGCCAAGCTTGGCAGCAAGGTCGAGAAAGCATTTGACAAAGCCATAACTCAGGCAAGAACTGTTTTCGATAAAACAAAACTTGCGGATTTAATTGAGGGAAAATAAGGTCTGGCTTATTACCAGAGGAAATACATGTCACTCTGAATCGGCATTTTTAGTGTCGAGATATATGGTATTGGTCTATGCACATTAGTGAGTTCCAACGTTTCATATCCGAAAAGTATGAAAAGCGCGACCGGGAAAGAGGCATACCGGGCACATTTATGTGGTTCATAGAAGAGGTTGGCGAACTATCCACAGCTTTGGCTTCAAAGGATCATGAGAATACAGTTGAGGAATTTGCCGATGTTTTAGCATGGCTTTGTACTCTGGCGAATATCAGTGATGTGGACCTGGAAGAAGCTTGTAAAAAGTACACATCCGGTCAGGTAGAAGGATTCAAGCCTAAATAAGTATTATTTCTTTTCTTCCGGCTCGTCCCCTCGCCAGGGAAGGCCGGAGAGGCCAAATGCAAAGATGTGAGTTACCAGTATCCAGCCTACCCCGAGAACGATTATACCGGAAATCGGATAACCTTCGTATGGTTCGCCAAATTCCCTTATGAGGCTGTGGATTATAGCTATGCCTAAAGCGATAGGCGTAACGAAGCGGATGCAGTACATCCAAAGTTGCAAGATAACATAGTCAAACACTTTATGTCGTTTGCCGCTGAGGCCAAGGTTTGATACAATATGTGCCTTTAGTTTGTCTGTTCTATAGAGCCAGCCTACGATAAGGGCTTCTACGATACCAACAGTAATCAGGCCGTACTGGTTTAGGAAGTGATCCACGATATCAAGCCAAGATAATCCAGCGTTCGTCGTAAATGCGAGAGAGCCAAAGAAACCAATAATGCATATCGTTGTAATGACTTTCCTGCGGGATAATTCAAATTTGTCCATGACGGCTGATGTGAAGGCTTCTATGATTGAGATTGTCGATGAGATGCCTGCGATTATCAACAGCAAGAAGAAAAGAAAGCCAAATAAGTTGCCGTGTGGCAACAATGAAATTGCGGTTGGGTAAGCAACAAAGGCCAAACCAATTCCACTATCGACTACTTCACCTATTTCCCGGCCCTGCCTTGTTGCCATGTAACCGAGAATGCTAAAGACACCGAATCCGGCACAGACTTCGTAAAAACTATTAGTGAATCCCACGATCAGGCTATTCTTAAATATATTGGCATCGCGTGAGAGATACGAGGAATATGCGATCATGATGCCGAATCCCAATGACAACGAGAAGAATATTTGTCCATAGGCGGCTATCCAGACCTTGAGATCCGTAATTTTATTAAAATCGGGAGTCACATAGTGCTTGATACCTTTTGTCGCGCCAGGGAGAAAAAGAGCCCAGATAATAATTAAGGCAGTGAGGACGAATAACAGCGGCATCATTACCTTAACTGCACGCTCGATACCTTTTTCCACTCCTCCATAAGTAATCAGCCAGTTGATGAACCAAATAACCGCAACTGCAATTACAATCGGCCAACGAAAACCGTTGATGTCCCACACACCACTGTTGCTCGATGCAAGAAATTTTTCGAAAAAGAAAGTATTGGGATCGCTGCCCCAGGAATTGGCCAAGGAGAAAAACATATAGTTTGCACACCAGCCAATTATAACGATGTAATACAAAGAAATACCGAATAAAACAAAAGTCACGGCCCACCAGCCGAGCCATTCCCATTTTCTATCGATGTGACGGAATGCTTTTGGGGCGGATGCCTCTTTGTGGTGACCCAAGGCGAATTCAAGCATCAGAATCGGTATGCCTGCAGTAAATAACGCTACGAAATAGGGTATTAAAAAAGCACCGCCACCGTTTTCATACGCTACATACGGAAAACGCCAGATATTACCCAAGCCAACAGCAGATCCAATAGCCGCTAGCAGAAAACCAAGGTTTGTTCCCCACTTGCTTCTTTTTGTCATCGTGCGTTACGCCAAAACCCAAATCTGGATACTACATGCATAAAGAGATACTTAAGGCTTTTTCCAGCAGTATCTGCACAATTGCAAATATTACCATGAAATTACGTCGATGTCTGTTCTTTGTCCTTCTCTTCAGTCTCTCGACGTTTCTTCTTTAGATTCTGAATGTCTTCACTTTTTATCGACGGATTAAAACCTTCTTTTTTTATAGCCAACACCTCCAATGAGTCACGCTCAATAACAGCACGTATACTGTTTCGAGGTACGCCGGGGAGATTAGTATCGGCTAAAAGCATATTGAAGCCGAGGAGGGTTTCCATGCATTGCTGAGCGTTTCCAAGTGGGAAACCGCTACCAAATAATAGCTTATCCATGACGCCACGCTCATGTGCGGCTACAACAGTGTTGTATAGCTGCCAGACGCTGCTTGGACGCATGGTCAGGTCTGCATATACATTTTCATGCTTTGCCACCATGGAAAGAGTCTGCTCGACGAAAGGATTACCCATATTACCAATGATGATTTTCAAACGCGGAAACATGCGCGCAACTTCATCCAATAAATAGGGTTGCGCATATTCAAGGACTGCTTCGGCTTTTAGCTCGCTACCGCCATTATGGAAGAAAACGGGCAATCCCAGTTCCTGTGCGACTTCGTAAAACCTAATCGCTCTGCTATGTGCAGGATGGAAACCACAGGCGGAACAATAAAGAATAGTACCGCTGAAACCCATCTTTTGTTGCATATATTCAAGGTCGTTAAGGCCGATTTTGTCTTTTGTAGGCTCTACAACGGCAAAACCGAGCATTTTGTCCCTATGGTTATTGATGTATTCTGCAACTTTTTTGTTAACCTTTTCGCTTCCATCTTCATAGCCGGCTAACACAATGCAAACATCAACCATCTGCGCAGCAGCAAGGTGTTCCGCTGTATCTTGCGGGTCGGTCCCACAATTAATATGTGTATGGCAATCTACTATCATATATCAATAACCCTTCCTCCAAATCGGGTAATTCGAACAACGTGTAATCAATAATAGATCATTGCCATTGCGTCAAGAACAAATGCGGTCCTTTTTGCGGCTAACGGCTTGTAATTCCATCTTTTAAGGTATTATTTTTTAAGCAATTACAGCATAAAACGAAGGCAGATTCCAGAGAGTAAGATTTAACTTTTCAGCAACCAGAGACCACGGATAGCCCGATAATACGCTGGTTACTCGGCAATCTTTGCATATCTTCAACGCGGAGCGATGAAATCGTACTTTCAAGTGTAAGGATTAAGAAGATATATACCAGATACTGATATTCAAGTACAGTTTTAGCATAATAAAGAATGCATGAGAGACTCTTGACATTTTTATTGCAAGGGCATTATTATCATATAACTTATATGGGATTGCAGGTGTGCCAGAGATGATATAGCTGACAAT
>JAFGRL010000024.1 GCA_016935195.1 Sedimentisphaerales bacterium | reverse complement strand
TTTCAATATCGCTGTGCAATCTTCTTTGCCAGCCTCGTCCTCACAACGGCCTAAACCTGAACATAAAATCTTAAAGTGCTCTAATAACCATCGATTTGAAATATAGATTACAAGAATGCCGTTAGGCGTTTGTTGCTGTATTGTTAGAATTGTATTAAAATGAAGGAATATTGTTGATATTGTTATATTGGAAGGTGAATTGTAAATGTACTTCCTTGGCCGATATCGCTTTCGACTTTGACATACCCCCCATGAACCTGAGCTATGTGCTTTATTATCGACAGTCCTAAGCCCGTGCCTCCCAGTTTACGGCTTCTACCTTTATCGACAACATAGAAACGCTCAAAAATGCGATCGAGATGCTCTTTTTCTATTCCGCAACCCTGGTCGGATACTTTAATAAGAACCTCGTTTCCTATTTCCTGGGCAGTAACTTGTATTTTGCTGTTGTCCTGACTGTATTTAATCGCATTATCAATGAGATTAAGCACTGCTTGTTCTATAAGGGCGGCATTTATTTTTGCTGTTATCTCTTTGTCACAAAGCAGCTCGACTGCTATTTGCTTTTGGTCTGCTTTAACGTTGGAAAGTTCGATAGCTGAAACAAGAGTCGGCCTTATGCTTGTTTTCTCAAAAGAAAGCCTTCTTTTTTCGCTGTCTTCTTCTAATCTTGAAAGACTCAAAAGGTCTTCGATTATGGCATTGAGCCGATCGGAATGCTTGGCGATGATTTTTAAAAACTTCTGTGTTTCTTGGGGGTCGTTTAGTGCTCCCTCTAACAGCGTCTCCACAAATCCTTTGATAGAGGTAACAGGGGTTTTCAGCTCATGAGATACGTTTGCAATAAAGTCACGTCTTACTTCTTCCAATTGACGAGTTCGTGTAATATCGTGCAATACCAGCACAGCACCGCTGTTGTTGTCTTTGTTGTCGGTAAGACTGGAACCATATAATTGCAGGAAACGCCCGCTATCATTCAATACAAAACAATCGGTTTCAGTAGGTTGTTTATTATCGAGAGTATCTTTTATATACTGTTGGAGTTCGGGATTGCGGGCAACCTCTTCTACACTTCGCCCATGTGAGTTGGTTGCATCGATGCGAAGCAACTCTGCTGCTGCTTTGTTAATGCTGACAATATGTCCCGAAGAATCAACTGCCAGAACTCCCTCAACCATACTTGAAAGAATTGCTTGTATTTGGCTTCGCTCTTCCGTTATTGTGTTAATCCTTGCATTAAGCTGCTGAGCCATTTCATTTAAGGCTTTCGCCAAATCAGCTAGTTCCGCTGCATTTGGTATGGATAGCCTCAGATCGAGCTGGCCTGAAGCGAAATGTTTTGCAACCTCGGTCATCTGTTCCACGGGACGGCTTATTTTCTTGGATATGCCTAAACTTATCGCTGCCGCACAAACAGCGATAATTACACCTGCCCAGAAAAGCTTTTTATAAATACCTTTAAGTGCTTCATCAATTGCGGTAACGGGTACAGATGTTCTGACAACAGCCAGGACTTTGTCATCCTGCCTTATTGGGATTGCCAGATACATCATTCTTTTGCCGAGAGTCTCGCTAAATCGAAGTGATTTACCTGAACCTTGCTCCAGCGCTGCCTGAAATTCCGGTCTGTCAGCATGATTTTTCATGCGGCCTGGTACTTCATCGGAATCTGCAATGACTTCGCCACTGGGCAAAATCACTGTAATTCGAGTGGAACTGGCCGCTGCTATTTGTTTACAAAAATCGTCGATTTCTTTAAATCTTTGATTTCCCAGATTAGTTAATACTTGTTTTTCAATTAAATGCGCGCGGTATTTGAGATCCTCGGCAACCTGATTAAGATAAAATTTATGTAAAGACTGCGACCCATACCAAGCTACGCTAATTACTGAAATAAAAATGATCAGCAGAAAAGATGGATAAAGTTGCCAGAGCAATCGCCTTTTAAACATTGTTCAATCCTTAAAGCGATATCCAACGCCGCGGACAGTCTCGATATATTTACTGCAAGGCCCCAGTTTTTTTCGAAGCCCGACTATTTGAACATCTACAGCCCTATCTGTAACAAGATAATCATCGCCATGTAATGCATCGACAATCTGGTATCGCGTAAAAACCAAACCCGGTCTTTTGGCTAATGCGTAAAGAATGTTGAATTCCGTGAAAGTAAGTTCCACAGGTTTATTTTTGATAAGGACTTCACGGCGGGCGGGGTCTATAGTTAACTCGTGGATTTTCACCAGTGCCTTTTCCAAATCACGAGTTACTTTCCTGTGTAGAATCCGCCGTACTCTGGCTACAAGAACTTTTGGACTGAATGGTTTGGCCACATAATCATCAGCTCCCAATTCCAGACCAGTAACAATGTCAGCCTCTTCGCCTTTAGCGGTGAGCATTATGATGGGGATATTCTGCGTTTTGGTATCGATTTTCAGTTTTTTGCAAACTTCTAAACCATCAATACCAGGAAGCATCAGGTCAAGTATAACCAAGTCGGGCAATTTGGTCCTTGCTTTTGCTAAAGCATCCTCCCCCGTAGCTGCTGTCACAGTCCTGTAGCCGTTCTTGTCGAGGTTATACCGAACCAGCTCGAGCACATCTTCCTCATCATCTACAATCAGAATATTTTCCTTTGGCATAGCCTTTTTCTACTTTATTTGCATTAGCGTATCGTTAGCAAATTGTTAAATTTCTGTTAGACCAAGCCCCCCTTAGTATACAACAGATTAATTTAATCTCAAGAGGCCAATTTCTTTCAAAAAGGCACTTGAACAGGAATGTTATCAAAAATAAGAAATATAAATCACACCGGTCTTAAATGATCAAAAATGGCAGAAAAAATGAAATAGTTACTTTGAAAACAAAAAAATCACGTGAGCCATTTGCACCAAAACTTGCACCAGGCATGCACTTTTTGCCCTCGGTACGCTCTCGGCTGCATTTCGGCCAGCTTCATAAGTTATTACGCGATTACCCGTTTTTAATTGATTCGATTAGAGGTTGTCCGCGATTTAATAGGCATAGTCGAGATAATTCCTGTAGCCC
>JAFGRL010000023.1 GCA_016935195.1 Sedimentisphaerales bacterium | reverse complement strand
CAAGTGTCATGATGATGAGCGGAGCGTTCAGGTTGAACAGGTCAAAGAAGGTCTGAAACTGCATGAAACTGCCCGGAAAACTTATAAGGGCAAAAGCGTACATCAATACAAATATAACCCCTGCAATGATAAATAGAAGATTCGAATTCGATATTCTTGTTTTTGATTTGGTTTTGTTCAGAGATTCCATCCTATCCCTCCTTCTTTCCAGATGTGTCTGTGTTGGAAACTACTGCATCGTTTGGTCCACCTATCTTGCGTTCGGTGATGCTGACTAATATAGTTCGAGTCTTATCTAAGACTCTCCTAGCAAAAACCCTAACTACAGGCGATGCAATTATCATGAGAATGATAATGAAAACCGCTTTGAAGGCCTTAATGGTCTCGGTTTCTACCTCCAGTCTGAGCAGGGTCCTGTTCAGCATCTCTATAGTATACGCACCGATAATAGAACCGGTGATGGTGAACTTTCCACCGGAGAGCGAGTTTCCGCCTATTGCTACGGCAAGAATCGCGTCCATCATGATAAACTTGAGCAGATTGACACTATCGTGACGCCCTGCCTTGTTAACTGCAATAAAACCTGCGACCGCGGTACAGACTCCCATAATCAAAAAGGTCAAAAATATAATCTTTTTTGGGTTGATACCGTTCAAACGTGCAGCACTTGGGTTGATTCCCACAGACTCCACATATAGCCTGAGATTCGTGGTCCTGAGTACTACTGCAACGATCGCAATGAAGACGGCAGTCAGAATTATTGGTGTCTGTATCGGCACTCCCGGTATTACGGTACCGATTTGATTCGATATATCATTCGCCAATATGGGAGATAATTTACCGTCAATCATAAAGGCAATGGACCTGCCACCCATAAACAGTATGAGGGTAGCAACCATTGGTTGAACCTTGAATACCGAAACCAAGGTACCGTTGAATATGCCTATGACTAACCCGGCCACACAGCTTATAAAGAAACCCGCCAGTATGGTCAACAAGGTGACATCATTACCGGCATTTAGAACGAACTGGACAAATACAGCAGAAGTAATGGCAGCACCCGCACCTATGCCTATATCCTGCCCTTGTGAGGCAGCGGTAACCAAAGTCATACCTATTGACAAAATAACCAACTCCGAGGCACCAAACAGGATATTCGGTATGTTCCCGTAAAATGCTCCGTTTACCATAGTAATATTGAAGTAATTGGCTCCCTTTATCAGATTAATCACAACAAGAAGCATCAGAACAGAGAGAGGAAGGAACAGATAAGATAAGTTATATAAGTGTGCTTTTAACCTTTTCATATTCATTCACCTCCCTGGGCTATAACGTGCATAACATCGTTTTCTGTTAAATTCGTTCCACTAAGTTCTCCGACAATTTCACGGTCCTTCATAACGATCATTCGAGAACAGGTTCGAAGCATTTCGTCAATTTCCGAAGATATAAATGTCAGGCTCATTCCTTCTTCAGCGAGTTTGAGTACAAGTTTTTGAATCTCCACCTTGGTTCCGACATCGATTCCCCGTGTGGGTTCATCGAGGATCAAGTACATAGGGTGTGTGAGCAGCCAGCGGGCTAAAATAACCTTCTGCTGATTGCCGCCGGAAAGAGATACGATTGGCGTGCTGGTAGACGGGGTCTTGATGTTCAGTTTCTTTATATACTCGTCGGCAAAGCCTTCAGCCTGTTTTCGTGAAAAAGGCTTAAAAAAACCTTTCAAGACCTGCAAGGCTAGAATAATATTGTCACGAACCGAAAGCTCGGCGATGATACCGTCTCCTTTGCGGTCCTCCGGCAGATAGCCAATCCCCTGTTTCATAGCGTTTAGGGGTGCCTTGATCTTCACTCTCTTACCTTGCATTCTAATTTCACCGCTAGTCACCTTGTCGGCAGCGAAAATTGCGCGAACACTTTCGCTGCGCCCGGAGCCAATCAGCCCGGCAAACCCGTTCACCTCGCCTTTTTGTATAGTGAAGTTGAAGGGCCTTACCCCGGCAGCACTCGAAAGTGCTGCCGCCTCGAATACCGGCATACTGCCGTCAGATTTAAGCGGCTTATGTTTTTTTATCTCAGCGACATCATCCAGAGCCTTTCCCATCATCTTCGAGATAAGTTCGATTTGGGGGAGCTCAGATGGCTCGTATTCGCCAATCAACGCTCCATTGCGAAGCACCGTAATCCTGTCTGAGATTTCGTATACCTGATCGAGAAAATGGGTTATAAAGATAATCCCCACGTCCCTAGCTTTCAGTTTGCGCATGAGCTCGAAAAGTGTATTTACCTCGTCTTCGTCAAGTGAGGATGTCGGTTCATCAAGAATAAGAATCTTGCAATCCATATCGACCGCTCGTGCAATAGCAATCATCTGCTGTACTGCAAGCGAACAGCTTGAAAGTTCTTGGGTCGGACTCGCCGGAATACCAAGGGAATCCAGCATTTGTGCCGCCTTTTCGTTCATCTGCTTCCATTGAACGAAAGTGTATTGGCCGCGACCGATAAACATATTCTCCGCCACAGTTAGATTGGGGCAAAGTGTTATTTCCTGATAGACCGTGCCGATTCCCATTTTTTGCGCTTCCTGCGGCGACTTAAAGTGAATCGGCTTTCCATTTAGAATAATCTGACCGGCATCCTTTTCGTAAACCCCGGTTATAACCTTTATCAGTGTGGATTTGCCCGCTCCGTTTTCGCCCATAAGGGAATGGATCTCACCCTTTCGGAGCAAGAAGTCTACATTGTCCAGAGCTTTAACCCCTGGAAAAGATTTGCAGATACCTTCCATTTTGAGTATATTTTCTGACACCAACTAAATACCTCCTTACCGGTGCTATAAAAATTAACCGCAGTACGGTGGTACACCGTACTGCGTAATACAATCTAGAGATTGTGAATTTTAACAAAAAAAATAACTACCTTGTTATCACACCCTTGCCAGGGTCTGCATTGATACCCCATTCATCGATGAGTTCATCGGTTATCGTGTCAGTAGTTAAGAGTAATTCTTCCTGATATTGGATTCCGCTGGGGAGATTTCCACTTTTTATCCACTCAGAAATCTGAGCTGCCTGACGTGGATTACACTGCATATTAGCGTCCCAATAACCTTCCTGTACATTTCTAAGTGCAAAACGGTTAAAGTCAAAACCAATTATCTTGACTTTGCCATCCTTGCCATGGCTGATACCGGCAGCCTCGAGTGCCTGAACAGCACCTTGAGCCATACCATCGTTCTGCGCGTAGATAACATTAAAATTCTTGCCTGCTGCAATTGCAGCTTCTACCACTTTACGAGCTTCCTCAAGACTCCAACTGTCTCCACCTGTTCCATCAGCCACTATGTTGAGTTTACCTTCTTCTTTAGCTTTGAGTACTGCAGCGCTACGACCTATTTCAGCCGCCGAACCCAACTGACCACGAATAAGGATTAGATTAATCGGCTTATCAACATTTTCCAACACCCATTTTGTTGCCATATCACCCTCATAAGCCATATCCGAAACAAGTGCTGCTTGATAATTTGAAGGATCTGTTTCAATCAAACGATCAAAAAGAACAACCTTAACACCAGCGTCTTTTGCAGACTGTAAGGTATCGTCCCATCCAGTTGCGCTTGCAGCTGAGATCAGAAGATAGTCCACTCCATCTCGAATGTACCCTTTTGCCGCAGCGATCTGCTCGCTGTTGTCGCCGGTATTTGTCTGTTTTGCTTCATAGCCGTTGTCCTCTGAGAAGACATTGTTCATTGCATCAACATTGGCCTGTCGGTAACCGGATTCTTCTGGTGGCAGATTTACAATACCAACCTTAATTAGACCGGATCCTTTTTTCTTACAACCTGTAACCGCGCCAAGCAAAGCTATGGCAAGAACTAATACAAGAAACCACTTTAAAATTTTCATACTTTTTCCTCCTAAAATGAAAAATTTAAATAATTTTTGCGTTATCGACAACGCATTGTAAAGCAGTATAGTATTATTTCTTTTTTCTGTCAACGGGGGGACACAGAAAATTTTGTGCAAATTGACTCATAAAAAAAGTAACCGTAGAGTATTGATTTTATCTAAATTTTAACTACGTCACCTAAATATTCCCTGTTTCAATCCTTGTTGTGTTG
>JAFGRL010000199.1 GCA_016935195.1 Sedimentisphaerales bacterium | reverse complement strand
AGAATCTGATTTATTAGTACGAAAAATTTAAGGATGGCGGTTTAGACTATGTTGGAAACGGCACAAAAAGGATTAGACACACAGGCGGTCGCAATGCTCGAAAGGTTCGGAAGCTCCCTGGCCGGCATCGGGATGAACCTTGCAGTTTGTGATGCTCAGGGTCAGATACTTCTGCTGTGTGAGTGTGAAGATTTCAAGAGCGACCGCCGGCAGCTAAGAGAACTTTGCCTCAAGGCTCTAAAAGATGCTGATTCAACAGAATGTCTTTCGCACCACAGTCACGCCTGTAAAATAAACGGAACCAATTCAGCATTAGCTTGTGTTTTCTGTCCTGAGCAAGACAAAACAAAGTTAATCATCCTGATTGATTACGGGCCGAAAAAGCACAACAAAATGCAGCTTTCGCAGACCGAGACCATGCTGACTACACTCTTTGAGCTTCTGATAGATAATTACCAGGCCAACACCAAAACATCCGGCCAGATCGAAAAAATCAGCGTTGAATTAGCGGAAGTCTATGAGGAACTGGTCCTGCTTCACAGGCTGAGCACGAATATGAGGGTAACTGAGTCGGATTCGAATTTTCTACAGTTGGCCTGTGACAGTCTTACAAGTATCGTAAATGTCGAGGGCATAGCAATACTCCTCGAAAGAACAGCAAATGATGAAAAACAACTAAAAGCCGCTGCAGGCTCAGGCCTGATAGATGTAAGCAACCATATGCCGGGAATCTTATATGACCGACTGGTTGAAAACCTTTCTGGCGGTAAGGAGGCTCTGTTGGACAGTGAAGTTGACTCACCGTTTCGATATGATTGGCCTGACAACATAAAAAGTATCATCGCGGTACCTTTGTGTGGCAAGAGCCAGGAAAATAACAATTTTACAAAAGGACTATGGGACAGCCAAGGCCTGATGGGCCTTATTGTTGCAATCAATAGAGTTGATAAGCCGGACTTCGACAGCACAGATGTCAAACTCTTCAACTCAGTTGCCAACAGTTGTGCCGTTTTTGTAGAAAATGGTAGATTGTTCAAGGATTTGAAAGACCTGTTTATTGGCTCATTGAAAGCGCTGACCAGCAGCATTGATGCCAAAGACCAATACACTCGAGGCCACTCAGAAAGAGTCGCTATAATTTCTCGGTGGCTCGGTGAAAGACTCACCGAGGAAGAATCATTGGATAAAGAACAGTTAAGCACAATCTATTTGGCCGGCCTGCTTCACGATATAGGGAAAATGGGTGTGGATGAAGCGGTGCTCCACAAACAAGGTAAGCTCACCGAGCAGGAATACGAACAAATCAAGATGCATCCTTCAATAGGAGCAGGTATCCTTAGCCAGATAAAACAAATGCGAAGCGTCGTACCGGGAGTATTACACCATCACGAACGAGTAGATGGAAAAGGATACCCAGATGCTTTGCGTGGCGATGAAATCCCGCTGATAGGTAAAATCGTCGGTTTAGCGGACAGCTTTGATGCAATGACTTCAAAGCGAACCTACAGGGATGCAATGACTGTAGAAGAAGCACTTGACAATATAAAAGTGGGGCTCGGCAGTCAATTCGATGAGAAAGTTGGAAAAGCTTTCATCTCCGGTGATATTTATCAATTGTGGGATATTATGCAGGGCAACTTCAGCAGAATTAATGAGCACGTCGATGCGGTTGCAGACAGCTCACGTGTTGTCGGGAGCCTGATAAGATGAAAATTCAGACACAGGATTATAATGATGTTACGGTTATTGAGCTGCAGGGAGACTTCGACAGCGATTACACGGAGCTTTTCAAAAACGCCGTCTTAAAAGTTGTTTCGCAAAACAAGCAGGGTATCGTCGTGGATATGGCAAGTGTAGGTTTTATCGACAGTCAGGGATTGGAACAACTGCTGTGGGCACGTGATTATTGTAACCAGAACAACACCCAGCTCAAATTAGCGGCTCTTGATGAAAAGTGCCGGAACATTTTCCAGGTCACAAGGCTTGAACTGGAATTTGACGACTACTCTGAGGTCGCACAAGCTGCAAAGAGCTTCGCATAGATTATCCAGGAAATTGGGAACTTAAGATAATAATTAAAGAGAAAAATGACTCAGGTAGCAGTTGAAAACAAAATGCAGCTCGGACAGTTGCTGGTCGCACACGGCATCGTGACTGACGAGCAAATTGATAAGGCCCTTACCGAGCAGCAAAGCAATGGCCATCGCAAACTGCTCGGCGAACTGCTGGTCGAGATGGGTTATTGCACTGAAAATCAGATAGCTTCGGCCCTGGCCGAGAGCTATTCTGTGCCATACGCCCAGGTCAACCCTAAAATTTGCGACTCAAAGATAATGGAAATCCTGCCAAGAGAATTTCTGCATGAGCACATCGTTCTACCTTTGTTTAAGGTCTATGATGTACTGACAGTAGCAGTTAGTGAGCCGACAAATGTATTTCTCATTGATGAAATAGAACGATTAAGCGGCTGTAAAGTGCAGATTGTCTGCGCAACAAGCAAGGATATTAAGGCCACGCTTCAGACTTATCTGCCGGCTGCCAATGTATTTGTCATTGACGATATCATAGACGACGAGGGACTCGGAGATTTCACCCTGATAGAGAATATCGTTGAAGACATAAGCAACCTTGAGGAAATTGCCGGCCAGTCACCTGTTGTCAAACTCGTAAATTATTTGCTCTACAATGCCGTTCGTGAAAATGCCAGTGACATTCATATCGAACCTGATGACAAGAAGCTCAGGGTCAGATATAGAGTTGACGGCAAACTCTATGAAAAAATGAGACCGCCTTTTCAGATGCACTCTGCGATTGTCTCAAGACTAAAGATTATGGCAGAACTTGACATAGCGCAGCGCCGTCTGCCGCAGGATGGCGGAATCCATGTCCTTATGGAAGCCAGGCCTATTGACCTGCGCGTCTCGGTTATGCCGGGACACTTCGGTGAAAAGGTTGTTATCAGAATTATCGACCCGCAAAGGGTTATTTTTAATCTTGAATCGCTCGGATTTAGTTACGAGCACCTGAGAACATTCAGGGAAGCGGTACAATCACCTAACGGTATAGTTCTGGTAACCGGACCAACCGGCTCAGGTAAAAACACCACCCTTTACGCCGCTTTAGCTGAGTTAAATACCGAAGACGTCAATATCTGCACCGTTGAGGACCCTGTAGAGTGTAACATCCTCGGAATTAATCAGTTCCAGGTAAATGAAGGTGCTGGTTTTGAATTCTCAACCGCACTGCGAAGCCTCCTAAGACAAGACCCTGATATTATTATGGTCGGCGAAATCCGTGATAGAGATACCGCTAATATCGCCGTCCAGGCCGCTCTGACAGGCCATCTCGTCCTGTCAACTCTGCACACCAACGACGCTCCAGGCGCAGTAATACGCTTACTGGACTTAGGTGTCGCACCTTATCTGGTAAGTGGCTCACTTAAGGCGGTTCTTGCACAGAGACTGGTGCGAAAAATATGTCCGGCCTGTAAAACAGAGTTTGAACCCTCCGCAAGTGTAAAAAAAATAGTGCAGCGAGTAGGTGGAGATGTCAAACAGTTTTACCGCGGCGTAGGTTGTAAGAAATGTCGAAACACAGGCTATGCAGGCCGAATTGCCATCCACGAACTGCTTATTCCGGACGAGGAAATAGCCGATATAGTCAATGACCGGCAGAATCTGAGAAACGTCAGAACAATGGCAATCAAAAAAGGAATGGTGCCACTTCATTTAGACGGAATGGAAAAAGTAAAAGCAGGAATTGTATCTGTGGAAGAAGTTCTCAGAACAGCTTATTTGCCCGACAGTACCGACACAGAACAATCTTTGAAAACAAAAAGCAAAAAATAGAATTACGAGCACTAAATCGGGAAATTTATATGGCTCTTACTGCTGCAAATCCAATAGACAAAGTTCGGGCTCTGGAAAATAAAGCTGTTCTGTCCGAAGCAGACGGAACAGAAGAGCTGCCGGTTTATAACACAAAAGTAAAGCCCGCGGATTTGATACTCTTTACAACGCAGCTTTCCGTAATGCTCGATAGCGGCGTGGTTCTCAGCGATGCCTTGGATGCCATTGCAGAACAAGCTGAACAGAGCACTTTTAAGACAATACTTATGGAGATTGCCGAGTCGGTCAAAAGAGGTGAGAATTTTTCCGAAGCACTCGGAAAATACCCAAGAGCCTTTAACTCAATGTTCATAAGTATGGTCAAGGCTTCAGAAGCATCAGGAAAAATGGCAGAAATGCTCAGCGTACTAAGTGATTATCTGAATTTCGAAGCCGAGACCCGCAAGCGAATAAAAGGCGCACTTACATACCCGTTAATAATGACATTGATGGCGGTAGCCGCAACTGGAAGTCTTATGTTCTTTGTACTGCCGAGATTTATGAAGATTTACGAAGCCAAAGGCGCTGCCCTGCCGAAAATTACACAGATTCTTGTTTCCTTTAGCAAAATTTTAGGGAACCTCAAAATAATGACCGGCCTGATTACTGCAGCAGTTGCAATCGCAGCAGTTTTATATTTTTGGTTACGCACCCCGACAGGACGCCGCACAATAGACCTGCTCAAGATACGCATCCCGATTTTAGGTGCTATGTTTATCGATACAGTTGTTACTCGAAGTATGCGCATTATGGCAACAATGATCAATACCGGTGTTAATCTGCTCGAAGCAGTAAAAGTAATACAGGGCTCCTGTGATAACTTTTATTTCCAGCAGCTCTGGGCACAGACCGACAAGAAGATTCGGGATGGCTATCAGTTGTCTGAGTCTATAACTATTTCGCGCGGAGGACATTTAATTGCCCCCGGTGTTATCCAGATGATTCGAGCAGGAGAAAAAAGCGGCAAACTCGGCCAGGTCTGTGACAAAATATCAATCTTTTATGAAAAAAAACTCCAGGCTTCCATCAAAAGCGTTATCACGCTTATAGAGCCACTGATGATAATAATCCTTGGCAGTATCATCGGCACTATCGCAATAGCACTACTGCTGCCCGTCTTTAAAATATCATCTGTAATCGCCCACTAATACTTCACAACGCTTAATATTAGAATTTGTCATCGCAGCGCAACACCAAATTCCAAGCCCTGGCCGTAGCCTGTCCTCCGTACGGAATGTCATAGTTAATGGTAGTGGTATTTCCTGAATTATAAAAAGTTCTTTTACAAGTTAATAGCGGTAGAAAAGAATAGGATAATATAAAAGAGGGAGGCGTCAGCCAACAAAAGAGTTGGTTAGTCTCTTAGGCGACTGACTCCTATCTCAAACTCATTTTGAGCGCTTGTCTCTTTCGTTTGGTCAAAGAGCTATTTGTAGCGATTAAGATTGTCTGAACGGCCTCAAGGCCGTAGTAACCAGCTACGGTTATCCCTTGGCGTTATCAGGTCTCAATCCTCTACAAATAAACGCCTCCGCATCATAACTTTGCCAACAGTGTAAGTATTTTCCCAACTGTGGTCATTGTAATACCCTTTCTCGTGCTTTGCACGCAAAAGGTTAGCTATGACAGGAAGCACAGCGCCTCCCTTTTGTTTCAAAGAGCAGCCTTATCTCGTTCTTTTGCACGCCTTTCAGCGCCTTCTATCATTAGCTTGTTTCCGGAATTATATCTTCTCGGTCAAAAACCGCAAGATTAAATTCGTATATAGTATTTAGCCGGCCAGGCCTAAACAAAAAGCAAACCGGCGTCACGGCCCACGAGTTCTGATTTTTGTCTTCAGCATTCTGGTTCCTGGCTTTTTGTTGCACCCCAAATAAGTGATTTTCAAGGGATACTTAAGATACTTAGGTATCCCTTTAGCTTTTCAAGCATAAAATTACCTTGTAGAAATGTTACCTTGAAAAAATCCTGAGCAGGTATGGCAGAGAGACCGAAGCGCAATCCTGAGGAATACCTAAGTTACTTAGGTATTCTTTTCTCTAAGTTCCTAATCCGACTCTAAAACAAAATGTGGGAAAAGTTTCCACAGAAGTGGACACTTGGAGCCTGCAAATCCAAAGCTTCAGTTTTTGAATCTTAATCTGTAATTTCGCCCTTTACCGTTTGATTTTTAATTTCCCCCCGCTACCCGCTATCCCCGAACCACGAGCCACGAGCGACGAGTCACGGACCACGAGCCACGACACACACCTCCCCTCTCATCTCATCCCCCTTGCGCCGTCGGATATTCCCCTATCCACATTTGCCTGTATAACAAATTCCGCATCCCTACACAGTACTTTTAAATCTTACACTATGGCTTTGAACTTTCAGCTTTACGTTTTTAACTCTTACGCAACCTGTCCTGTGGATACGAACCACGAGTCACGGCCCACGGGCCACGAATTCTGTCTCCTGGCTCCTGTATTCTTTCTCCCTTTATAATCACCCACGCAACTGTGTCGTGTAAATCTCTATCCTGAGGTACTCATATAGAAATCCCGCCAAATCACCTGTCGAAAACTACTTCACCCTCACCTTTCCCCCTTTCCCATCCGCCTAATCTATCATCACCTCCTCTACCAATCTAGACCCTTTCCACCGTGCCGTGTAATTCTCTATCCATATACTCTAATGTATAAATCTCGCCAAATTCCCAATCGAAAACTTTATATCTCCCATAACTCGAAACTCAATACTAAAAACTCAAAACTAACCTTACGCCCCCTGCGCTTTTGATCGATCAAAAGCGCAGGTACCTGAAAAAAGTTGTACAAAAAGCGTTCATTTTTGCCCAAAAAACGTTCATTTTTCGCTAATTTTTTGAGATTTCTTGTGATTTTCCCCAATTTTTACCCCTGATTTTTACCTATACTGCGTTTTTGATTGAAAAATCTTGTTAATCTGTGTGATTTAGCAAGAGAAGTTAAAAGAAAAGATGGGTGTTGTTTGGCAATTCAGTCTGAATCTTTTTTCCTGGTATGTGCAGCAACTACCTGTTGCTGAACAGCCGATGGCACTATTTCATAGTGGCTGAATGTTAATGAGTAGCTGCCTCTGCCTGCGGTAACACTTTTTAATTGGCTGCTGTATTTCTTAACCTCTGCAAGAGGTACCTGAGCTTTGATAACAATCATATTGCCAGCAAGTACATCCTGGCCGAGGATTCGGCCTCTTTTAGCTGCCAAATCACCTGTGATGTCACCCATATTCTCGGAAGGTACAGTAACTTCTATATTCACAACTGGCTCAAGAAGTACAGGCTTGGCCTTAGTTACAGCATCGGCGAAGGCGCCCTTGCCCGCTGCGCGAAAAGCAACCTCTTTGGAGTCAACGGGATGGTGTTTTCCATCGTAGATGGAAACCTTTATATCCTGCAGTGGAAAGCCAGCAACAACACCCTGGTGGATAAGGTCATTGATTCCCTTTAGAACGGCCGGCTCGTACTGGCCTGGGATTGAGCCTCCGAATATGTCCCAGCTAAATTTCAGCGACGGATCGGAACCTCGCTCGGCAGGCTCGACCCGCAGGTAAACCTCGCCAAACTGTCCAGCTCCGCCGGTTTGCTTTTTGTGGCGGTAATGTCCCTCTGCATTTGCGGTGATAGTCTCACGGTACGGAATCTTAGGCTCTTTGGTATTAACCGATAGATTGAATTGATTCCGCATCTTCTCGAGCATAATCCTAAGGTGCATATCACCCATTCCGCTGGCGACTAGTTCTTTTGTCTGAGTATCCCTTGTAATTTTGAAACAGGGGTCCTCTTCGCAAAGCTTCTCAATGGCAGAGCTGATTTTCTGCTCATCGCCTCTCGAAGCCGGCTCCAGGGCAAGAGAAAACATCGGTTCCGGTACCGGCAGAGAAACAAAACGTCCACTTACTTTTCCGTCGTGAATTAAATCTGTTATCTTGAGCTCATCAACTTTTGCTAATGTTATGATGTCACCTGCTGTGCCTGCCTCGATTTCGACGGTATCGCCGCCCAGGGATTTGAGAACATGGCCCGGCCTTATGCTTTTTTTCTCATCATTTCGCAGTAAATTAGTATCAGAGGTTATGGTTCCGCTGACGATCTTGATGGTCGAAAATTTCATATTCGAACGTGGGTCAAAACCGACGCGAAATACCATCCCTGCCAACGGGCCGGAAGCATCGGTCCTTAATTGTGTTGTTTCCTCGCCATCCTTCAAAATTGCTGCATCTACCTGAGCGGGTGATGGAGCATATTTTACAACAATATCCAGAAGTTCCTTAACTCCGATCTCTTTTCGGCAGTTGGTAAAGACTATTGGAATTACAGTTCCGGCCTTGAGTGCCTGAACAAATACAGAGGATATTTTCTCGGATGAAATTTTCTCGCCGCCAAGGTAACTTTCCATAAGTTCATCGTCAGCTTCAATCACACTTTCCATAAGCTCGGTATGTGCTCTGCTTACATCCATTAAAGGTGAATCTCCGCTGTCGTTTTCGATGCAATCGATAACACCTTCGTTGCCGGCGATCGGCAGATTCGCACATCGGCATTGTGTGCCAAAGCTCTCTCGGATGTTTTTGATTAATTCAGACAGGTCGATGTTCTCTGCGTCGATTTTGTTTATGACAATGATGCGAGACATTTTGGCCTGGGCCGTCAGCTCAAAGAGGTTACGGGTATTAGTCTCTATACCAGCAGTTGCACTGATAACTATAACTGCTGTTTCGGCTGCAGGAATGGCACTGATAGTCGGACCAATAAAATCGGGCGAGCCTGGCGTATCAATAACATTTATCAGCCTGCCCGAATATTTGGCGTGCACAACTGCCGATTGTATTGAGTGCTGATGCTCCTTTTCTTCGTCATAATAATCACATACGCTCGTTTTTTCGTCAACGCTGCCCAGCCTGTTCGTTGTCCCAGTTGTATGGAGAATCACTTCTGCCAATGATGTCTTGCCGCTGCCGGCGTGTCCTAAAAGGATAATATTGCGAATATCGTTTGTCCTGACCACTTCAAAACCTCCGGAAAATACCTTCTAAACCATCCAATGTATCAATCACAAATCCTTAATTTATAGCAATTATCTCAATAACAACAAGGATTTTTTAGAAGCTTTCAAATTAAATAGGTAATCGCGGGGATAAAAATTATTGACAGTTCTTTTTTTTCAATTACACTCAAAGCTGTCTTATTTGATTGAGTCTGACTGCTGTGGGGCAGAGACTTAAGAAAGGTTGTGAGAGGACAAGGTAAGAAGGGTTTTCGGACGCGTCTATGGTGAAAGTTAAATTGCCGGATGGCTCAGTATTAGAGGTTGCAGACGGCATTAGCGCTAAAGAGTTAGCAGAACAAATAGGTAGTAAACTTATAGCTGCTGCCATAGCAGCTCGGATAGACGGCCAATTGCTCGATTTAGCCATGCCTATAAATGGGGATGCGGAGGTTCAAATTATAACTGTCCAGGAGCGTGAAGGTCTTGAGATAATGCGGCATAGCTGTGCGCATATAATGGCTGAGGCCATATGCAACATCTGGCCTGAGACGAAACTTGTTTATGGTCCGGCGGTTGAGGATGGGTTCTATTATGATATCGATCTTGGCGAACCAATCAGGCCAGGCGATTTTGAGCTGATTGAGCAGGAAATGGCGGAGATTGTTAAGGGGGACAAGCCTTTCGTTCGCGTAGAAATGTCGAGGGATGAGGCGCTGAAGAAGCTTGCGGGGGATAAATATAAGATTGATAATATAAAGCATGCCGACAGTGATGTCATAAGTTTTTATTCGCATGGGACAGAATTTGAGGATTTGTGCAAAGGTCCTCATGTCCCGAGCTCAGGCAGGGTTGGTAGTTTCAAAGTGATGTCGGTAGCAGGGGCCTACTGGCACGGGGATCCTACCCAAAAGATGCTCCAGCGTGTTTATGGTACCACCTGGCCTACGAGAGGCGAGCTTGAAGCGTACCTGCACATGCTTGAGGAGGCGAAGAAGCGTGACCATCGGGTTTTGGGAAAACAGCTTGATTTGTTTAGCTTTAATGAAGCCGGCCCTGGCTTTGCCTTTATGCATGCCAAGGGGATGGTTATCTGGAATGCGATAGTTGACTTTTGGCGCGCCATCCATCGTAAGTACGGGTACACTGAGATAAAGACGCCGATTATTTTGAATGAGGAGCTTTGGCATAAAAGCGGGCACTGGGATAACTACAAGGAGAATATGTATTTCACGAGTTTTGATGGTGCAACTTATGCTATAAAGCCTATGAACTGTCCGGGCGGATGTCTGGTTTACAAGACGAGGAAGCATTCATATCGAGAGTTTCCAATGAGGGTTGCTGAAGTCGGTCTTGTGCATCGGCACGAAGCCAGCGGTGTTATGCACGGGCTTTTCAGGGTCAGGCAGTTTACTCAGGATGATGCACATATCTTCTGTCTGCCGGAACAGATAGAGCCGGAGATCATCGGTGTAATCGAGCTTTCCTTTGAGATGTATAAGGCATTCGGCTTCGAGGATTTTCATATCGAGCTTTCTACGATGCCTGACAAACACATAGGCTCACAGGATATATGGGACATTTCAACCAAAGCGCTGAAAGATGCGTTGGAGTATAAAAATATAGCGTACAAAATTAACGAGGGAGATGGTGCTTTTTACGGGCCCAAGATAGATTTTCATATCAGAGACTGCCTGAAAAGGTCCTGGCAATTGGGCACAATTCAACTGGATTTTTCTATGCCAAAGCGCTTTAACTTAGTCTATACCGACAAAGATAATACCGAGAAAACACCTGTTATGATTCACAGGGCGGTTCTTGGCTCATTTGAGCGGTTTTTAGGGATTTTGTTAGAGCATTATGGTGGAGCTTTGCCTCTATGGCTTTGTCCCGAGCAGATACGGGTGCTGACAATTAGTGAAAAAACCAATGATTATGCAGGGGTCGTTGAGACAAGGCTAAAAGAAGCGCAGCTTCGATGCAGTTGTGATTTGTCAGATGAAAAGATAGGTGCCAAGATAGCAAAGGCTCACGGCGAGAAGCTGCCATATATGTTGGTAGTGGGTCCAAAGGAAGCTGGAACGGGCAGTGTTAATGTAAGAGTTCGTGGAGTTAAGGAGAACAAAACTATAGGCCTGGATGATTTTGTGGCAGTTGCAAAACCCAAAGCCACAGAGCGGACGTTCGATTTGAGTTTTTAGTAAACTGCTATGCTCATGGCGGCAGCGATGGCTGGTTTTCACTTTCTTTTTAAAATATTTAAGGAGTTTAACAATCGTCAAAAAAGGATTCAGGATAAACGAGCGGATTAGAGCAAAAAAAGTTTTTCTTATCGATGAGGAAAACAATAAGGTTGGGGTAGTAGAAAAATATGAAGCGATGGGCAAGGCACGCCAGGCGGGTCTGGACCTTGTTGAGGTCGCCCCGACAAGCGATCCGCCGGTTTGCCGTATAATGGATTACGGCAAATGGCTCTATCTGCAAAAGCGCAAAGGTCGGGATGCCCATAAAAAAGACCACCATCATTACGGAACGCTAAAGGAAATAAGACTCAGGCCAGAAACCGATAAGCACGACATGGATACCAAGCTCAGCCATGCCCGCGAGTTTCTCAAAAAGGGACACAAGGTGCAGTTCACGATGTTCTTCCGCGGCCGGCAGATGCTGCACAAAGAACAGGGGTATTCGGTGCTCGAAGGGGTAATCGAGTCGCTAAAAGACCTGGCAAATATTGAAAGACCCAGCACAATGAGTGGAAAAAGACTGACATTGCTGCTTGTGCCGAAGTGATTCAGCCTTTAGTGGATCGTGAATTAGTGGTCGGGGGTCAGGGAATAGCGTGCAGCGTATAGAAGGTAGCGTGCAGCGGATAGCGTTGGGAAATTAAATATCAAAATTAACCCCTTAGGGGTAAAATATCAGAATTGGAATGTAAAAATCGAAAATGATACTTCCTCGACCACACTTGCTGAGCAGTAAACACATGTCGGTCAAAGATTATCAGTTTTTTCCATCCAGATTGCTACCCATGCACGAGTAACCTCATATTACGGTTATGCTTGTCCTTTTTCGCACTTTTGGCTACTTCATTGGCAGCTATTGCCACGGCTATGAGTTTATTTAGATTGAGTTGCCTTTAGCTAAAGTTTGTGTCTTCCGGGATGTCTAATTTTTTATTAAAACCTTTGTCTGAAACAAAATGATATTCACCTTCGGCTTTTAGTATCACATTACTATTATCTACCGTTATTTCAATTTGCTGCTGGCGGTTTCTTTGGTGGATTACGTTTGCCAAAACTAAAGCCTTTTCAACTCCATCGCCACAGAGGTAGTTTACTACTTCATCCGGCTGAGCCAGGCGTGCATTGTCATAAATTGAATCGTTTGGCATATTGGCGAGCCAGTCAAAGGTCTGCTGCAGTGACATAGATTCAGTCATTTGAACCGAGACCGGATTGCGCTGGATGGCGGCTTTTACAAATGGCAGCCAAGAGCAGTTTTTCATATCACGGAAGGCATAAAAAGCAAGGTCGGCCGTATCGTTTTTTTGCCGAATCGACTGCAGATAGCTGATGATTTCTTCTCTTTTTTGTTTAACATCAATTTCAATTGGTTTTATCGTTACGAAGTTTTTTTCTAAAGATGGCAGTTGCGGCTCAATATGTATAAAATCTGCCAATTGCTTTACAAAATTGCGAGGCTGAGGTATTACAGGGGCAAAAAAGTCTGTCAATGAATCTTTGTCCTTTGATTTCTTTAGGTCTATTTTTTGTTTCTCGATAAAAAGCTCAAGCTGGTCACATCTGATTCTGTTAGGCAATTGGTAAGTCACAAAATCCTCTTCAGAAACTTCAGCAAGTAACTTATCAAAGGTCTTTTCGCCTATTCTGTAATTGCTGTTGTGCTCGTAGTGAAAAAGAAGTTCTGCTTTTAGAAACTGTGTGTGTCCGTGACAGTCTCGACAGACCTGGAAGAACTTCTGATAATCCCTGTTTGCTCGCAGAAAGCTTGCAATAACAGGCAGGCTAAATTCGGCAGACAGATAAGCTTTTAGTTTTGCCGTGAAGCGTTTATAGGCTTGGCTATCGATAGTTGCATCTTCGTACAAGCAGTGAATATATCCGGATGAATGTGCTACTATCGTGATATTTTCGTTTCGAAGAGCTCTTTGTGCCTTGTTAGATATTGGAGAACCATTGAACCACATTGTTTTTGTTACAAGTCTCCTGTTGTTGGTGAGGATTCCGTCGTTTAAATCGAAAAAGTTTTGAGAATGCAGAGGAGTAAGTATCATAAAGATATCTTCAAGTGGTATTCCGCATATAACAAAAGCAGCAGCGGCATACAGCGCAGCAAGTGATACACATTCGCCGGCTCCTGTTTTGTAGCCTTGCTTTAAGCGAAAGGCATTCATAGCCTCGACAGTTTCTGTTTTCCAATAGGGGATGATGTCATCGTTGTATTTATCCAGGCCGAAGTGTCTTCGGATATCTACATCGAAGTAGTACTTGTCTCCATGATAGCCGAACAGGGCGTTACTTTTGGCCATTTCCTCCGGGGTTATGAACTTGGAAAATCGCTGTAATTCTTTGTCTTTACCTGTCAGGCCCCAGGTTTCCAGGTCCAGGTTAAATTCAAATTCATCCATTATAAACTGTTTTAGGCGCATTAGTTTTCTGTAGCTGCTTTTGCCTTTGAGTTTTTTGAAGCAATCAAGCTGGCGCCACTGCCAGATAACCGGGCTCATAATATTTGCCAAAACAAGAGCATACATAAGTTCCGGAAAGACAAATATCTCCATATCTGAAAGCGTCATGGCAGAAGTATATTTTTCTCCTGTGGAGTCCATACGGACTAATTGTTCTGCATTCATTTATTCAAACCTTTCAACTGAAACAGGGTCATTTGGCTCAATTTGTTCAAAGCCCTCGGTTATTTTAACTACGGCAGAGAAGGAACTTGTCTTTCGCTCATTGTAAATAGTCCCGGTATAAATTTATTTCGATAGATAGGACATTTTGGTAATTATAGCAATATTTACATTTGTCTGCATTCTCCTTGTGCTGCTGCTATTAATTGTTTATAATCAATTGTCTTAGACCCTGACCCGAGCTTGGAAATATTTACAGCAGAGCAATCGTCTGATGAACTGACGCGGTTTTTTAACGTATTAAGGGTGGTCCAGGTATTATCGGGCGTTAGGGCCGGTATATTCTTAAAAACGTCGTCGCAAATCTCGAATATAACATCAGACTGCTTATAAATCCTTTGATTACAAGCCTTGCACACATTTTTAGAGGCGGTCTTTCAGAATGAAAATAAAATCGTGAACCAATAGCAAAATATGTGTCAATAAGCATTTTTTTGACCGATACAAACATTATCACAGCCCCTTAGGCGAAAGGGCACTCATGAGAGAGAACATTCATAATGTAAACATATTACAAGATAGTCAAAAGCCACTAAATAGGGTTGGCAAACTCAAATATATCACGAAGATCGAACAGTTACCTCAGTTGAGCGGCAGGCAGGCGGACCGGCTACATAAGGTCACAGAGCAATTTGCATTTCGAAGCAACGATTACTACCTGTCGCTGATTGACTGGGATGACCCGAACGATCCCATAGGAAGGATTATAGTCCCAAATATTCAGGAACTTGAACCATGGGGTAGACTTGACCCTTCCGGCGAGATTTCTTACACCATTATTGAAGGCCTTGAGCACAAGTACAGCTCAACGGTACTGCTGTTAGTCAGCAACGTCTGTGACGGGATATGCCGATACTGTTTTCGCAAGCGGGTATTCATAAAGTCTCAAAGAGAGCTCCTGCGGGACCTCGACGCTGCAATTCTGTATATACAACAGCACGATGAGATTACTAACATTTTGTTAACAGGTGGTGATCCACTTGTTCTGACAACGTCGAAACTTGAGAATATCATACGCCGGGTTAGGGAAATTCTGCACGTTCAGATCATCCGTATTGGCACAAAGATTCCTGCATTTAATCCTTACAGAATTGTTGACGACGCCGAATTGCTGAGGGTGATTAGCAAATACAGCACTGACAGGAAGAGAATATATTTTATGACGCATTTCATCCATCCTCGTGAACTTACTGATGTGGCCGTCAAGGCTGTCAGCCTGCTCCAAAGCTCTGGTGCAAAGATAGCCAATCAGATGCCGCTTATATCCGGTGTTAACGATGATCCTGAGGTTTTAGCTGAATTGTTAGCACAGTTATCGTTTATTGGTGCGGCACCTTACTATATCTTTCAGTGTCGTCCGGCCCTGGGCAACAAGGCATATACAGTTCCGGTTGAGCGGGCTTATGAAATTATCGAACAGGCCAAGGCGAAAGTTTCCGGTCTGGCCAAGCGGGTACTGTTTGTGATGTCGCATTCCAGCGGCAAGATTGAAATCGTGGGTTTGTCACAGAAGTATGTTTATTTTAAGTACCACCGTGCTGCCTGTGACGAAGATAGCGGCCGGTTCCTGGCATTTCGCAGAAAACCCGATGCCTGCTGGTTCGACGATTACGATGAGGTAATCCGGGACTATCCTATCGAACTGCCATACAGGTCATACGGGCCTCAATAGCCGTTTTGGCCGATGCCGGGATGCCCCCGGTGCAGCCTCGGCTTCCACGGTTAATAAAACCATCAAATCAGCGATGGTTTGTGGCAGGCCATCCGGCAATAAGTCGTGAAAAATCGATTCTGACAGCCTGTGAAGTTCTCCAGAACACTCAATAATAATGTTGTGGAACTTTTGATTCAATCTGGTATAATATTTAAGGTTTGTGCTGCGAAAAGCTGTGTTTTATGGAGAAATTTACTTAAGTTCTCCGATGTATATTAGTGATTACTTATGAAATTAGGCAAAAGGAAAATTACCGGTAGGGAAAAGGATGAAGAATCGATAAGGCTTCTTGAGAAGCTGCGGGAGAAGCTCTACTCTGAAGATTCATCAATCGCGCGCCAAGCTGCTTTTCATCTATCCTGGATGCAGGAAGACGGTATGGAAATTCTAAAAGAGGCGGTGTTTGGCAATGCCTTAAGAAAGACCAAAAGTGCTGCTGCCTATGGTATGCGAAATATGCACGGCAGAATGAAACAGATAGTCCTGGAGGCACTTGGGCAGGGTCTTGCTCAGGACGATGCTGATATCAAATGGGTCTGTAGTAATGCTCTGTCACTTTTGACCAGAAAATCAAAACCTCAGAGGTTTAAAAGGAGGCCTCGGGCAAAAAAGGTCCGCTTTAGAATTACAGAAATTCCAGACTCAGACGCCAGGAGACAGGGGGCTCGAAGAAGATCTCCGAATACAAGACATTCTTACAGATGATACCGTTTGTGAAAAGTTACAAGGCCGGTGCTCTCAAATCATAAGCGACAAAACATTACGTCGAGTCTGAATGTTTGGCTCAGGGAGCTGCGTGCACCCTTTTTTACGGCGAGCATTGTACCTGTTTTTGTTGGTACTGCCGCAGCCTATTACTCTGTGGGTGTTTTTTCTTTGCCCTTGTTTATGTTAGCTCTGGTTGGGATGGTATCTCTCCATGCCGGTGCGAACATAGCAAATGATTACTTCGACCACACTTCCGGCAACGACTGGTTTAACAAAAACCCCACGCCGTTTTCAGGCGGAAGCAGGTTGATTCAGGAGGGATTGCTGAGGCCAAAGTCGGTGCTTTTCGCCTGTTGGGTGGCGTTGTCAATTGGGATATTAGCAGGAATCATAATTTTAGTTATTACCAAAAGTACCCTTATACTGATTCTGGGATTGATTGGTGTTTTCGGAGGCTATTTTTACACAGCTTCACCAATCAGGCTTGGCTATAGAGGAATAGGAGAGTTGATTATAGCATTTCTTTTTGGTATACTGCCTGTATTCGGTTCGTACTATTTGCAAACACAAAGACTCGATGTCGGGCCTTTGGTGCCGTCGTTAATAATAGCCGGGCTGATATTTATTGTAATTTTAATAAATGAATTTCCGGATAAAGATGCCGATGGTGCTGCTGGAAAACGGACACTCGTCGTGATGTTTGGTAATAAATCAGCAGGTCTAATCTACCGGATTGTTCTTTTGGGAACCTATATTCTTGCAGCTATTGCAGCCTTGTTATATAAGCTCTCAGCTCTACCATACGTCCTTTATCTTTTAACTTTTCCCCTTGGTTTGTATGCACTCAAATCCTTCAGGCAGGATGTTCCCGGAGCATCAGGCAGATTCAATGTTAACATAATAACGATTTTACTGCATTTTTTGGGTGGAATTATGCTGTCAGCGGGTTTTCTTTTGGTTGCAGGTTTGAACTGAATGTTATAGAATACGGTTTTGATTAGAAAGTGAGAGATTGGCCTAATGGAGCTTGCAGAACTTAAATCATTGTTATTAAGACTGTCGGCCCGGGTTGAAAAAATCCGGGACTGGCTTTGACCTTCCTAACAAGAAACATTGCCTTGAAAAACTTGAAAAACAGATGTCTGAGCCTGATTTTTGGGATAAACCGGATTTGGCACAGTCTGTGGTATCTCAATTAAGCGCTCTGAAATCACTTGTCGTGCCGGCAGAAAAGCTCAAAAACAACGTCGAAGATACAGTGGAGCTTTTTGAGCTGGCCCAGGCCGAATCTGACGAGCAGATGCTGGCGCAGATTGAGACAGATTTGGCAGGTATGACAAGGCAGTGTGAAGAAATTGAGCTTCAGGGATTGCTTTCCGGACCTGATGATACAAAGAATTGCTTTTTTAGTATCCACGCCGGCGCCGGCGGAACGGAGAGCTGTGACTGGGCTACGATGCTGCTTAGGATGTACACCCGCTACTTCGAGACAAACAAATACAAATTTAAGGAACTTGAGGTTACGCCTGGCGAAGAAGCAGGCATAAGGTCTGTAACACTTCGTGTCAGCGGCGCCTTTGCTTTCGGCAAGCTGTCATGTGAAACTGGTGTTCACAGACTTGTTCGTATAAGTCCATTCGATTCGCAGAGCAGACGACATACAAGTTTTGCAGCGGTTGATTGCATTCCGGAGTTTGATGAAGATATCGGTGTTGAGATAAAGGATGATGATTTGAGGATGGATTTTTACCGGGCCAGCGGCGCAGGGGGCCAGCATGTCAATAAGGTAAGCTCGGCGGTACGGATTACACACAGGCCGACAGGGATTGTGGTTCAATGTCAAAATGAGAGGAGTCAGCACAAAAACAGGGCTCAGGCACTGAAGGTTTTAAGAGCCAGGTTGTATATACTTGAACAAAACAAACGCGATGAACAGTTGGCTAAAATGTATGACAGCAAAGGCCAAATCGCATGGGGAAATCAGATAAGAAGCTACGTGATGCAGCCTTACCAGATGGTAAAGGACCACCGCACTGCGTTTGAGACGGGAAACGTTGATTCGGTTCTTGATGGAAAACTGGATGGTTTTATTGAGAGTTACCTTCGATATAGAAGCAAAAAGAAAAATAAACAGCAGTTAGTCGATGTCAAAAATTCGCCTAAGGGCAATAAAAAAAAGAAAGGATAATGGGCGCAGAAAAATGAGAGAGATTATCGATGTGAATTTAAAGGCACGGAAGGTTGATTTTATTGAATGTCAAACCGAACTGCTTGCTGTGGGGTTATTCTCTGATGCCAAAAGGCTGGATAAAGTTAACGAACAATTAAATAAGAAGCTTGCAGGTGCTATTGAGCGAGTGATTGAACTGGGAGATTTCAAGGGAAAGGCTGGCAGTACGACAGTAATTTATAGCTCCGGCCAAATTGGTGCCAAAAGGCTGATTCTGGCTGGACTCGGCGAGAAGAAAAAGGCCACACTTGATACCTTGAGAAAAGCGGCGGCAAACGTAGCAAACAAGGCTGTGGGGATGAAGCTCGGTAAAGTCAGTTTGGCATTGCACAGGGCATTTGGCGGGCGATTTGGCTTTGCTGCAATGGCAGGGAGCATAGCAGAGGGCACGCACTTTGGATGCTATCGCTACGATGAATTCGTTACAGCCGATGAAAATTCTCGGCCGGATTTAGTTGAAGTGGAGCTGATTGATAATAACACCGCCCAGGTAAGAGATTTAAGAAAAGGGATTCTACCAGGTGATATTATTGGCAAGGCGCAAAGTTATGCGAGAACGCTTTCTAACCGGCCTGCTAATGTCATAAACCCCGACAAGCTTGCAGATGCTGCAAAAGAGTTGGCCAAAAAGTCAGAAAATCTGAGCTGTACAGTTTTGGATGAGAAGCAAATTGCCGCCAAAGGAATGGGCGGCGTGTTAGCTGTTGGCAGCGGCTCGCAGAATAAACCGAGGTTTATTGTCCTAAAGTACAGCCCCTCCGGCAAAGCTGCAGGCAGACTGCCAACGGTTGGTCTTGTTGGCAAGGCAATAACATTTGACTCAGGTGGAATAAGTATAAAGCCTGCTGCAAAAATGGACCAGATGAAGCTTGATAAAAGCGGTGGAATTGCGGTGTTGGGGGCCGTCAAGGCAACTGCAGAGCTTGGTTTGCCGATAAATGTCTATGGAATAATTCCGGCAGCGGAGAATATGCCAAGCGGGACCAGTTATCGGCCGGGGGACATTATTACCACCTTTAGCGGCAAAACCGTTGAGGTTCAGAATACCGATGCTGAAGGCAGAATGATACTGTGTGACGGCCTCAGTTATGCAGTAGAGCAAAACTGCGATGTCATAATTGACATAGCTACATTGACAGGTGCCTGTATGGTTGCCCTTGGCAAGTATATGGCGGGTCTGATGGGCAACGACAATAAGCTATTAAAGCAGCTTCAAAGAGCGGCCGATGACAGCGGCGAAAAGGTCTGGCCTATGCCGAGCAGCGAAGAATATGCAGAAGAAATGAAAAGTAAAATAGCGGATCTGAAGAATATCGGCAGCAGATGGGGAGGAGCATGTACGGCCGCAGCATTTTTAAGACAGTTTGCTAAAGATAAAAAATGGGCGCATCTTGATATCGCAGGAATGGAGGTTTTCGAGAAATCCACTGAGTTTGCGATGCAGGGTGCAAGTGGATTTGGTGTTCGACTGCTTACAAGCTATCTTATGAACGTGGCAAAGAAAAAAGCATAGCAGAGTCGATTAAATATTATGGTTTTCAATCCAGGAAGATATTCTGAGAGAGTAAATCAAATGGGCAATGAAATCAAAAAGATAGATACCAAGGCTATAGAAAGAGCGGTTGAGCAGATAATTGCTGCTTTTGGCGAGGATGTTGAGCGTGAAGGACTTAAAGGTACGCCGAGACGCGTAGCGAATATGTATACAGAACTGCTTTCCGGGATGTTCGAGCAGCCCCAAAAGTACGTCGAGAGTCTTTTTACTGAAGATTACGATGAGATTGTTCTGCTTCGCAACATACCCTTTTTCAGTATGTGTGAGCATCATCTTATGCCTTTTATAGGGACGGCAAATGTTGCATATCTGCCGGCAGGGGTGGTTCTTGGGGTAAGCAAGCTGGCCCGCATTGTAGATACTTTTGCACACAGGCTGCAACTTCAGGAGAGACTTACAAACCAGATAGCTGATTTTCTTATGAGCAGCGTCAAACCCAGGGGCGCAGCGGTAGTTTTGGAGGCTTCTCACAGTTGCATGACAATTCGGGGTATAAAAAAGCCCGGCTCGGTGATGGTAACTTCGGCGCTTAGAGGAATATTCATTCGGGATCCGCGAAGTCGCAGCGAAGTTTTGAGTTTAATGAATAACGACAGAAAATAAAAAAAGAACTTATCGTCCTATGCATAAGTTAGTCAGGTGCATTCGTTTTTCAATCAACCCGTTTCTGTCTGATGATAGCCAAGGTTATAATTCCTTTGCTTCCAGGCCGGCCGGTGAAGGTCTATCGATTTTTTTCGAACTGTGGGTGGGTTTGTGCGGCGAGATTGAAATGCAGACAGGTTTTGTGGTTAATGTTGCTGATATTGATAAATGTGTCCGCAGCAGTATTGTGCCGGCCTTTGGAAATTATATCAGAGATAGATACCGCACCGGCAGACACATCGGGCTTGGCAATATATTCGAGCTGTTAAACTCAGCCAGGGAGACGTTGGCCGAGAAGTTTAGGCCGGTTATGCCTGGCGAGCTTAGCCTTAAACTTAATCCTTTCCGCAAGGTGGCAATTGATTGTGGTCTCAGCAGCAAGAGCAATGATGCAAGGCCGCAGGAAGCTGGAGAAACAAAAATGGTTTATTTGAGTGAGAAGTTTGAATTCGCCGCAACGCATAAGCTATGGAACGATGAGTTTTCTCAGCAGCGCAACCTGGAGGTATTTGGCAACTGTGCTAATCCGACCGGCCACGGGCACAACTACGCTTTGGAGGTTACGGTAAAAAAGGACATAGGCAAAAGTGATTTTTGTATCGGCGAGTTTGAAAAAGTAGTCCATAATGAGCTTATAACTCGCATCGACCATAAAAATCTTAATGTTGATGTTCCTGAGTTCAACAATGTTAATCCGACCGTTGAGAATATTGCGACGTATGCGTGGCAAAAGCTTGCAGGTAAGTTCGGCGATGTAAAGCTAAATTGCGTTACCGTATGGGAAACCGACAAGACTTATTGCTCGTATTATGGAAGGTAGGCTATATTACAGCAAATCTGAACCGCCTGTATAACTTCTGCACCTGCCGAGCATAATAAGAGAATAAAGATTATTTCACATCCCCTCCAAGGCCTGTTCGCCTGCCTCGCCGACGGATTTTATATCACTGCCTAAACCCTGGACGGTTTGACAGCCGACAAAGGCAAATATCACAACGATTAAAGCAAGTACTAAAAAAATTCTTCTAAACATTTTGCATCTCTCCTGGCACAGCCTTTTTCAAATAAGATGATGTTATCCCGGGGAGGATTATTAAACAACAAAATTTCACCAAATCCGTGTGCCGAGGCCATTGCCAGGAACAAAGTGACGAAGCAATCCTATAAACTATGAACTACAAACTAAATTTTTTGTCGGCTCTGTTCTTGTTAGCTTACGGTATAGAATCAAGGGCCAAAGTTTTGTAGCCAGAGTTTAGTGAGACAGTGCAGGTCAGAAAAATCGATGTTGCCGTCATCGTCACAGTCCAGACACAGGCATTTGTCGAAATCGGCGCTCGGCGACCAGGGTTTGTCGGGGCCCTGATAGCAATCGCTGAGGTCTGAAAAATCCAAAAAGTCTATTTCGCCATCACTGTAAGTATCCTGCTGTGAAAAAGGACAAGACTTAAGACTTCGGTACCAGCAGGCCAGGGCATCAATATCGTCATCAAGCGGCTCAGTCAAAAGTTCAAAGTAACCGCCCGTCAAAAAGGATGCGTAAATCATATTTGGATTAAGGCCGCCAGACTCGTCAACACCAGTTGTCACAGGGTCATCATCATCAACACTAAAAAGCAGGGCAAGGAAGTAAATCGTCAGGGTAGCCGGGCTGGAGCCAGACAAATTCAAAAGCGTCTATGTCTGCATCTTCGAGCACTTCGGCTGTTTGGGGATCATCCACCAGGCCAAGATGGATAGCTTTGTCTATTATCAAAGTAGGTGTACCTGGAGACTCGGCAAGGTAGATGTTTCCGGGGTCAAGGTCGGCGCTGGCTTCGTGGTCGACGCTAAAGAGCCAGAACTGTTCGACGTTGGGGGCACCGACAATATCCAAGGAATCAACATCATCATTGTTTGCATCTTCGGTGCAGGGGTCAGGCAGCAGGGATTGGTGGACAGTAATTTCATCGGCAACGGGGTAGGCGGCTGCGATTGAATAAGGCCACGGCTGATTTGTCTTAAGTGTTATGCCAATGACCTCATCCTTTTCCACGGCAGAACCGTAAATAATTCCTGTTTTTGATTGTGTGGTTACAGGGACATCACCATCAGGCCAACCCGCAGGGCAGTCATCATCGAATGAGACAGCAAGGAACCTTGCACTAAAAATAGTGTTTGTTGAATAGACCTCATATTCGCTAATAGGTTCTGTTGGGCCAGGATCGAGGGTGATATAAAACATAATCGGCGTATCGAGTATATCATGAGCATCGAGGTCGAAATAATTTACATAATCCAATCCTGAGCCCTCGCCGACCGGCACACTTGTTGCGGGAGGAACGCAGGGATCAGGTGCGTTTGGATAAGGGTCAACACCAAAGATTTGCTCATCGTCTCTAAAGCCATCACGACCAGGTTGTGTTACCGGCGAACTCTGCGATAGGTAAATATCGCCGGGGTCAAAACCTTCGTTGCCGGTTGTGCAGGGATCGCTGAGCTCGGTATCGGAGCCTACATCAAGGGAAAACTCGATAACAGGGTCCCAGTAACAGTAGTCGAGGGCATCGCAATATGTATCCGGCCCCATCCAGTAACCCTGGCGGCAGTCTATATCGAGACGTCTCTGGCAGCTTCCGTCGGGCAGACAGCAGGCTCCCGTAACCTGCAAACATTGCTCACAGGTTGAATCCGGGCCTAAGTATACTCCTTCACACGGACTGCCCTCGATTATAATGCTGCAGGAGCCGTCGTGGTAGCAGCAGGCACCCTCAATTAGTGGACAGTTCGTGCTTTCACAATTAGTACCTGCGCCCATCGGCACACCGCCAAGACTGGAACAATTTTCAGCAGTGGTATCAGTACAGGAGCCGTTGAAGAAACAGCAGGCCTCATCCGGTGTGCCTATGATTGCAAAGGCCAGATTAATTGGCTCTTGATAGGCATAATGTCACTGAGGATAGAACAGGGCGGCCCAGGTTGTAACTGGCTCTGAACTATTTATCCAAACTGCATTATCGTTGAAACTCTGCCAGGGGGTCGTATTGATCCAGCCGAAGACGGCATTTCCATCCTTGGGTTCGGCTGACACGCTCAGCCAGTAAGTTAAAGGTTCGTACTCGGTGCCCAACTGAATGAAGCTGCCATCAAGTGCAAATTTATATCTCCACATCCTCCACTGTTTCCAGATCTGATATGTACCAGAATTAGGGTCGTAAAAACCACTTTCTGTATTTGTAATTTCCTCGCAGTCGAACTGCATCTGTGAAAAAGTCTGGCTCCAAAGCACCTGACCGGGTATGTTGTGGTCCGTGGGGTTTTGCCCGGGGGTGAGATTTTCGTGAAGACTTAAATCAAATGTTACGGCTGTGGGGTCGTCGTTCGGCAGATATTCTTCATACCACGAACCCCAAATTATTATGCTGGCAACAGAGCCTACTTCTGTACACTTAAAATCTTCAGCCAATACGAATGGTGTCGCTGCACTAACAGCAGTTCGCGTATAGGAATCCTGGTCAGGCTGCTGCAGTTCGGATTTTTGTTCGCACTGCTCGCATACGGTACCCTGTCCGAGCCAGGTATCGCCGTAGCATCCTTCCTGGAGAGTTAGTTCACAATTACCGTAAGGATGACAACAGGCCCCATATAATGATTGACACTGGTCGCAGTTTGTCCAGGGCCCGAGCCAGGTGCCGTCGTAGCAGTCCCACTCTCGGCATTCGTAGCAGCCGCCGTTGTACAGGCAGCAGGCTCCGAGCGGCTGCGGAATGCATTCATCGCAAGTTGTCCCTGCCCCTAACCACATATAACCGCACTCAGACTCTTTGCTTAGATAGCAATCGCCGGTCATTTCTTCACAACATGCCCCAATAGGTTCGCACTCTTGGCAGGTTGTTCCAGGCCCTAACCAAGTCATCGAGCATTCCTGTTCTTTCGATTCGTAGCAATCGCCGGTAGACTCGTCACAGCAGGCACCCATAGGTTGACATTCCTCACAGGTAGTGCCGGGGCCAAGCCACATCATATAGCAGTCCTGTACTTCTGATTCATAACAATCGCCGGTGAACTCGTCGCAGCAGGCGCCCATTTGTGCTGTGGCGGGGTAGGCAGGTATCAGGTTCAATAGCAAGATAATTGTGATTGTGCTCGAGATTTTAAGATTCGACAGCGTTATCATTATTCCTCCTCCTATGTTAAAAGCACTTTTCCACTGCTGCTTGTTGTCTGATGTTCTGTAAACAGCGGGAAAAACAGGCACAAATCGTGCAACCTTAGTATGTAAAAGCTTATCCGATTTAACGGCAAAAGTCAAGAAAATTTTATTATCGTCCCAAAGTCTTTCAGGTAACTTCTGGATAAACTTTATGCATCTAAAGGGCGATTTGCAGACAAAAACAGCGGGATATAGCGGCGGATGCTGTTTGTGCCTACTGTTAGCACACTTGGAACATAGAGCTTAATTCACAAGGATTTGCTTCGAAGAAGCTTACGCGAAAATTTCTAAGTTTGAGGAGAGTTTCCTTGATTTCCAGCCTGTGATTTAGTATATTGCAAATACGGAACTACCGCAAAAGGAGGGTAGTTAACTTCAGGGAGGGGAGTTGATTCCACTATTTGTTGGTGCGATTTTTGTACCTTATGATGGTGGTGTTATGCTAACAGAAGTATCAGTCCTCGGGACTCCTTACGGAGGACAAAGTCAATGGTTCCATGGTTTGAAACTGTAGGAGTTGTGATCGTAATTGTGTCGGGGGTTTTCTTCGGCAGATATTTATCACGTTTTCGCGAGCCCTATTGGGTGCTGGGCTATTTGCTGTCTTTCTCTCTGATTGCGATGCTGATAACGATCAGATTCACAGGTTCGCTGGGTTTTGTACCGCCGTTGTATTGGGTTGCTGCGGGAAGGGCAAAATTTGTTGTTTTGGCTGTAGCTGTTACTGTTGGGTTTACCGCTACGCTTTCACGTCTGTCGCGTAAACGCGAGAGGGTCCTAATTTGTTTTTTAATGGCTGTGGTGGTAATCTGGTTTTCGGTACTGCCTATTCTTCTTCCAGCTTTACGGGCAAATTACCACTCAAAGCTTCAAACCAAGTTCGATTCGCAAGGCAACTGTTACCAGATGACAGATTATACCTGCGCACCAGCTGCTGCAGTAACGGCGTTACGACAATTAGGTCTGCCGGGTGAGGAGGGAGAAATAGCAATACTTTCTCACACGAGTCCGGTAGTAGGCACTCTACCCTGGTGCCTTTACACAGCGCTTCAGGAACGATATAGCGAAAAAGGCCTGAAGTGCAGGTACTGCCGCTTCGATTCGATTGACCAGCTCAGAAATGCCGGTATTACCTTAGTTGTGCTGCGGGAGAAATTTTTGCTTAACCACTGCGTTGCTGTACTGGTAGTTTCGGACAAGAGCATTATTATTGCCGACCCTGTTTTTGGCAGGATGTCGATGACACATGAACAGTTTGAGAAAGTCTGGCAGTTTACCGGAATTGTTCTGAAACGAGATCCTGTGCAGAACATTTAATGCGTTGAGGACGACAATAACAATGTTTGTACAGCCTCTATAAAACGCCAACGGCGGCCTGTTTCTTTCCGTAAAAGTCTGATAATTTCCTTGACATTTCCCTCTAAAACGGTATATTTCCCTGTTGAAGGAGTATAGACGGAAAATTTTGTATCTTATTTTGCAGAAATCTTTTGGTTTATTTGAGAGGAGTGGAAAATGAAAGTGTCTAATTTCAATTTGTTAGTTGTTTGTGCGCTGGCATTGTGGGTTGGCGCAACACCTGTTGTTGGTGACTGGGATGTGGGTAATCCTCATGTGATGCATTACCCACAATTGCCCGATCCTTACGGGCTGGGCGTATGCCTTGGTACATCGTATATTGCCGATGATTTCAATTGCATCGAGTCCGGCGAGATCACCGACTTCCATTTTTGGTATGTTTGGAAAAACGGGATTATCGGTAATCCGACATGGGCAATTTCAATCTAAGAGGATTGCGGCAACAAGCCGTGCCTGGTCCCTGTCTGGACGTGGAGTGGTGACGGCTATGTTACTACACGAGCGTATGGAACAAGTTGGTTGTGGTGGTATTGCTGGAATCCTTACTTCTATTACGACCAGGGTGAGTGGACGTACTACCAAGTGAACATAACAGATATAGAAGATGGTTTCTCCCAGGTGGAAGGCACCCGATACTGGGTTGTGCTCAGTTGTACAAGTCCTTCCGGCTATGTTGGTTGGCTTACGACACTGAGCACGCCGTGGGGCTCTCGGGCGCGTTACTGGGATCCGGATCTTCAGGATTGGATAGGGTTGTACACTAGTTCGGTTAATATGTCTTTCGTGATTACCAAAGACGGCCCGTCGAACCAGGCATGCTGTTTTGAGAATGGTTCGTGCGATTATCTTGAACCTGAAGAATGTTTGCAGCAGGGAGGGACACCGCAGGGACCGGGTACGAATTGCTCTACGGTTACGTGTCCACAGCCGCCAGAGGCATGCTGTTTTGAAGACGGTACATGTGAAGAGCTTGACCCAAGCATATGCCAGGCGCAGGAAGGGATGCCGCAGGGGCCGGAGTCAACTTGTGCCATGACCTATTGTGAGCAATTCACCGAGGCGTGCTGTTTTGTATCGGGTTGGTGCGATGATTTGCGTCTTGAGGATTGTCTGGAAATCTTTGGCACCCCACAGGGCCCAGGCACAAAATGCGAGAACATGGAATGTCCGGCCTTGAGCGCGAATAAATGGGAACAGTTGCCTGACCCGTGTTTCGCGGGCATCCCTGCCTCAACCTACTGCTACTTTAATGGTGAAGAAACGGTAGCTGCGGCGCTGTGGGTAGGCGATGACTGGGTGTGCACCGGCGGCGATGTAACTGCTTTACGGTGGTGGGGATATTATCCGGTGGGCAGCCCCGGCGGCCCTGCCGTCGTTAGCTGGTGGAGGATTCTTATTCAAGAACCTCACACGGTGCATCCGAATATTCCGGCGGACCAATTTGTACACTGGGAGGATGCTCTTTTTAGTGAAGTCAGCGAGGTTGACACCGGTATGGTGTCTTCGACTAGTGGGAGTCCACCAATATATGAGTACACATATCAGTTGAAAGAGCCGTTCGAACAGGTCGAAGGACAGAGGTATTTTCTGGTTCTTAGGGCTTTCCTACATGAATGCCTCCCTATGAGCGACGCCTGGTGCTGGCAGCGGCACAATATCAGTTCGGAGTATATTCTATATCCTGCAGTTATGCAGGAGGAAGAAACTCTTTATTTTGGGCCGTGGCTGACTCTTACCGATACTGATATGGCCTTTACGATAATCAGCGAATGTATCGTCGATTTTGAGCTATATGCAAAATTTGCTGAGCAATGGCTCGATACCGGAACTGGCTTATCTGCTGACCTTCATAAGGATGCAGGCAATATTGTTGACTTTTTCGATTTGGACGTTTTTACTGACGAATGGCTTGATTACTGTCCGTATGAATGGTCGTTGAAAAACGAGTAGGAATCTGTCTGAACGTGAACTTTTCCCCAAAAATGGAACCAATTGGGGGGAAGTTCACCGGTAAGATTACCCCTACTCCGGTAAAAATCTGTGTCTGTAGACGTGGAAAAGGAGGCGGTGGTAACACAGCACTTACTACGCCAACGAATCAAGGCCCAAGATTTGCCAAACCCGGCAAAAAAGGCCAGGAGAGAAATATAAGGCTCGAATTGAAACTCCTGGCCGATGTTGGGTTAGTCGGTATGCCAAATGCCGGCAAAAGTGTGCCCATATCCAGATGCTCAGCAGCCAGACCAACAATAGCCGATTATTCTTTTACTACGCTCGAGCCGATACTTGGAATTGTTGAAGATTGCTTCGGCTTGCTCCTTCGTTAAAACTTCGGAGGACCGGTTGTTCGCAATGATTTTCCTTTGCGAAAACCAGCTACGGAGGGCGGGCAGGACAGGCTTTTCTTGAGTTTTCGACAGAGCAATAGCCTTACTTAAGGGTCATTAGGACGGCCTAAAGTTGATATATAACATCCTTTTACCTGACAATCAAGCTTTTTACGCTTTGCCAAGGTCTGCTCTTGCCGGCAGTCGAGTGCATCTGCCAAAATGGCACAACAAGCAGAAAATAAAAGGCTGGCAAAAGCAGAGCAGAGAATATAAGTTGCTTAAATATAAGTACTTATGTGGCTTGAGCAGCATAAACGTGCCGGCTGGCACAACTTTTGCTAAATTTTATAATAAATAGGAAAACTAAGTTCATAGTATGTTACACTGAGTGCTTTAAGCACAAAAGGAAAGGAAATTCAAGATGGCTAAAATCATCGGAATAGACCTTGGAACGACAAATTCTGTAGTTGCCGTTATGGAAGGTTCGTCGCCGAAGGTTCTGATTAATTCTTCAGGGTCTCGTTTGACTCCTTCAGTGGTAGGCTTTACCGACAAAGGCGAAAGGCTCGTTGGTCAGATAGCGAAGCATCAGCAGGTAACTAATCCTGAGAACACTGTGTTTTCCATCAAGCGATTTATGGGCCGGCGGCACAGCGAAGTGCCATCGGAAGAAAAGATTGTTCCGTATAAAATTACCGGTGGGCCTGAGGAGTTAGTCAAGGTGGAAGTCCGTGGTAAGCAGTTTACGCCGCCGGAAATTTCAGCAATGATTCTGCAGGATCTGAAGAAAACCGCAGAGGACTATCTGGGCGAGCAGGTAACCAGTGCTGTCATTACCGTCCCGGCTTACTTCAACGATTCTCAGCGTCAGGCCACCAAAGACGCAGGAAAGATAGCAGGGCTAAAAGTCGAAAGAATTATTAACGAACCTACCGCAGCTGCTTTTGCCTACGGATTAGAGAAGAAAAAGAGTGAGAAGGTAGCGGTCTTTGATTTCGGCGGCGGAACCTTCGACGTTTCTATCCTTGATATAGGAGGTTTTGAGGAGCATGGTGGCGTCATCGAGGTTTTAAGTACAAATGGTGATACACATCTTGGTGGCGATGATCTGGATGAGGCACTTATCAATTACTTAGCTGATGAATTCAAAAAGACCGAGGGTATTGATCTGCGTAGCGACCCGATGGCTCATCAAAGATTAAAAGAAGCTGCTGAAAAAGCCAAATGTGAGCTGAGTACACAACTGGAAACCACAGTCAACCTACCGTTTATAACGGCCGATGCCTCGGGGCCGAAACATCTGCAGATTACAATCAGCAGAAGTAAGTTCGAATCTCTTGTTGAACCTACACTTGAAAGACTAAAAGTTCCCTGCCGCCAAGCCCTGGAAGATTCCAAGCTTAATGCCGGTGAGGTAGCAGAGGTGCTGCTTGTCGGAGGCTCAACGCGAATACCAAAGGTCCAGCAGATAGTCAAAGACATTTTTGCCAAAGAGCCCAATAAGAGTATCAACCCTGACGAAGTCGTTGCCTTGGGTGCTGCCCTTCAAGGGGCGGTACTGGCAGGTGACGCCGGCGTAAAAGACATTCTGCTGCTGGATGTTACGCCTTTAAGACTCGGAGTTGAGACGTTGGGAGGCGTGATGACAAAATTAATTGAGTCCAACACCACAATTCCGACCAGCAAGAAAGAGATATTCTCGACTGCTGCGGATGGTCAGACCAGCGTTGACATTCATGTTTTGCAGGGCCAAAGGGAGTTTGCCCATGATAACCGTACACTTGGCAGATTTCAGCTTACAGATATTCCGCCGGCCCCGCGTGGCATTCCGCAGATTGAAGTTGCATTCGATATTGATGCCAACGGCATTTTGAACGTCTCGGCAAAAGACCTTGGCACCGGCAAACAGCAGTCTATCGAGATAAAATCGAGCTCAGGTCTTGGCGAACAGGAAATCGAACAAATGAAGAAAGAGGCTGAAAGCCATTCCGAAGAGGATAAAAAGAAGCGAGAGGTTGTCGATTTGAAGAACCAGGCAGACCAGATAATCTACTCAACGGAAAAGACACTTAAAGAGCATGGCGATAAGGTTTCAGGCCAGACCCGTGGTAAAATCGAAAGTGCCATAAATAATCTTAAGGAAGCTGCAAAAAGTGATGATGCAGAGCGTATAAAAAAGGCTATCGAAAACCTTGGTATGGCCGGCCAGGAATTAGGCAAGGTACTCTACGAAGAGGCAGCAAAAAAACAGGCGGCCACATCACAAGCCGGCCCGACCGAACAGACCCCTCCGCCTGAGACCGACCAAAAGGACAAAAGAAAAGGCGGCGATGATGTGATAGACGCCGAGTTCGAAGCCAAAGACAAATAAGCGGTGTGCAGCACAACAGCGTATCCGGAAAACCACAAGATATCCCGTCAAACATATGCCATTGCCGGAGATGGAAAAAACAGAATGTTGCCTGGATTTCCCATATATCTTCATAAACGACAGTCCTACACGCTACAACGCATCTTTTTACTGGAATGATCTGGATCATCGCCAGCTCATTTTTAACGGTTCATCAATGGATCTGAATTCTCATTTCTCGTCTTCGATTCCTTCTTTTCGCTTCCATCGCCGATTCAGGCAGTAGGCTATTGCGATAATCAGTCCCACCCCGAATAAGGAGGCGACCAGGAACGTAACCAGATCGACGATGGAATGTATTCGGCCTATGATGAACATCAACGTGATATTAACGATGATAATACCGATGCAGATGGCAAACCAGAACCTCTTGAAATTTTGGTCAAAGACGCCTTTGTTTGAGAATGCGATGAATCCGTAGAGACTGGCGATAAAAAAGATGGCCATAAAGTCCCAGAACTCCCGGGGGTGTTGCTTTAGGATCCATAAGCGATAATTAATCGAAATTATCATCAATACGAAATAGATAATAAATCCTCTTCTTGCAATATGGTTGACGGTTGTCTGAATGCGTTCATCTTTCATGTTTGGATTCCTCCCAGAATAGGTCGTTTAGGGT
>JAFGRL010000198.1 GCA_016935195.1 Sedimentisphaerales bacterium | reverse complement strand
GAGGTGTCGGAGTGGCTTATCGAGCAGCCTTGGAAAGGCTGTGTAGGGCTTGTCCTTACCGCGGGTTCGAATCCCGCCCTCTCCGTTGGCCTAAAGGCCAGGCCTCAGCTACGGCAGGGCCGTGGGTTGGAAAGGATTGGGATTGGCGCTGTCTTTTGTTGTGTTATGCTTTTTGGCGCCGGTCTTCGATTGCTTCGAAGTCTTGTAGGTCTGGTGAGATAATTTCATTCTGTTTGAGCATATAAACTCCCGCAGGGCAGGAGTCTATGTCCGGGTTAAGAATGGAGGAGTGCTAATGTTATAATCTCTCAATTCTTGGAAATCGCACTAAAAGTAAGGTATGAGTAAAAAGAATGGATCAATCCGGCCATGGCAAGCGCAACAAATGGCCATCTTTGCGGTGCTATTGCGGTAGGGCCATGCTGCGGTCAGCATCATAAATCTTTATTTCGCAATTATTAATCATTTAACCACAAATACTTACAAAGTTAAGTCTCGTATCGACTGTCCGATGCTCTAACCAATTGAGCTATGGCCCCGAACCTAAAACAATTATTAAATGCACTTTACCAATACCCAAGCTTTTTTGTCAACTGTTTAGCAGCTTTATTTTTCTCATAGACCTTTTAGCAACAAGCCAGTTGCATAATTTGTTTGACCTTTTGGGATTGATTTACTATTATGAGCGAAAATAACACGATTTTCCAGATTGTATGCGCAAAATAAATAATATTTTGTCGACTTTTTAGGAGGATTTAGTGATGACTTGGCCAGGATTGAAAAGGCTGATAGCGGGAATTATCCTGTCAACAATTATCGCAGCAGGTGGTGTTCACGCAGATACCCATCAACAGGTCCAATCCATAGAAGAAAACGGTTATGGCGACCATCCAGATTTACTTACTTGGAATAAGGTTAGCGTCGAGGGCATCATTCTAAACCGACCTGATTTTATGAGCGATGCTACGCCCAATCAGGACGCGCCCTTCGGCCCCGGTGCGTGGTGGCAAATGTACATTCTGGGCGAAGGAAATGACCATGCTGCAACTGCGGTATGGATGGGCCAGTGTTATGAAAATATGCTGCCCGGAGGTGGTATTTACACGAATCAGCAATGGCTCGATGAGCTCTATAGGCTAAGCTGCGATCCATGTTCTGGCTATGTGTTCGCCCCCGGCGACAGGGTAAAAGTTACCGGCCTGCTCAAGTTCTATAACGGAAAGACAAACATTAACGAGCGTCACGACACCGACCCAGCAAACAATTTTACGATAGAGCTGATTGAGCCGGCAGTGGGCCTGCCCCAGCCGGAGGTTATAACTTTCGATGATGTGAAAGATGGAAATGACAACTTCATCTTCGATCCAAACCGCCAGAGTGGCTGTGAATACTACCAGGGACGTCTGGTCAGAATAAACGATGTCAATTTCGTTGATCCGAACTCCTGGGCGCCCGATGCAGAGATGCTGATAACCGACGGCAATAAGACATTCCCGTTAAAATTAGGCATAGGATGGGGCATTTATGGCGGTTCCAATAACCTGACAGAGCCCTTTGATGTAGTTGGCATCTTCGATCAGGAGGGAGATTGGAAAGGAGATTATCGCATCTGGGTGCTAAATTATGACGGTAATGGAAAAGTCTTAACAGATCGAGGCTATGCAAGATACAACCTGCCGGGAGATATTAACAAAGACGGCAAGTTAGACTTTACCGACTTTGCCTGGTTTGCCGAACGCTGGCTGGAGTGTGCGCCGGGCAGCGGAGGCTGTCTTGATGGCAGCTAATAAACTATAATATTCCCTGTAAAAATTGTGTCTCGAGTAAAATCTGTGGACAACTTACATACTAATCGTGCTTTTACCCTGGTTGAGCTATTGGTGGTTATCAGTATTATTTCGATGCTGATGGCCATTTTGGTGCCTGCGATGGACCGGGCTCGTGAAAAGGCCAGGATTGTAGTGGCCAACAGCGAATTGTACGGAATCGCAGTGGCTCTGGAGTCCTATTCTATGGACAATAACGACAAGTACCCACCCACCCGAATCGACTGTAACCCCACGGTGCGCGAGCATGCTTACGCTCTGCCTCAGGAGCTAATCGACCAGGGATATCTGCCAAAAGGCGGCGAGATAGGCAGAGTACACTGGGCAAAAATAGAGGATGAGTTTAATAAAGGAAATACTTATAAGTACATTGCAGCAGGGCCCAGATATGATTTTTTCGGTACACCCTTTGCGGACCAGCCCCTCTATATGCAGCGGCACTACCCCTACGGCAATCAGAACCAGGAGGAATTGGTCAAGTTTACCAAGCCCTCGGATTCGCCGGTTACCTGGGTCATCTTTAGCGTAGGGCCGAGACACGACAAGCAAAAAGTGGAACAGGGAAATTTCCCAATCAATCAAGGCTATCCCGTTTTGAAAAAATTCTGGTATTCGGCCCGAACTCGTAAAGGAACAATAACTCGTCTCAAAATAAAGAAAGGCCAACATATCGGTACGTTCGAGAATAACTAATGAGCGGAAAGATAACACTTACACCTCTGGTAACTTTGTTGGCTATCTGTCTATTTGATTTTGGGGGATGTAAAAACAAAGCCCAGACAGATTCAGTCCAAATTGCCGTCACAAATTCATACCTCAGATGCATAGTTGAGGATATTTGTCAGGGCCGGGTAAATATCCTTTCGCTGACACCGCCAGGTATGTGCCCGGGCCATTTCGACATATCGCCGGCTCAGGTGAACGCACTTTGCAAATGTAAGATTTTGTTCATCTTCGATTTTCAAAACAAAATTGCTGACTCACTGTCACGCATCAAAAAAAGGGGCTTGAAAATATACTCAGTACGAGCAAAGCCTGGTATGTGCATTCCACAGACTTACCTTACTGCTGCCACAGATATCTGCAGTGCCCTGTCGTTAGAATATCCGGGACAAGCAAATAAATACAAAGAGAGGCTAAAATGCATAGAGAATCGACTTGAAGAGCTTGGCACCGTGCTGCACTCTGAGGTAAAACAGGCAGGATTAAGTCAAGCCCCCGTCATAGCTTCAGAACACCAGGGGCATTTCATAAGATGGCTCGGCATGCGAACAATCGCTACATTTCAAGGCAGCGACACTGAAACCGCTGCTGACATTCATAATATCCTCCAAAAAGCCAAAGGGCAAAATATCAGATTTATTATAGCCAACGAACAACAGGGCACAGCTCTTGCAAACTCTCTGGCCAAACAATTAGATGCCAAGGGCGTGCTCTTTAGCAACTTCCCCGAACCCGCCAGCACCTTCGATGAGCTCATAACAGAAAATGTAAAGAGACTTTGTGAATCCAGCAAATAATGACTGCTTCTATCTTAAAACTCACAAATATAAAAGTAAAAAGTGCCCGTCAGACAATTCTCGCTATTGATACACTTGAAGTACGCTCAGGAGAGTTTATTGGCATTATTGGTACAAACGGGGCAGGTAAAACTACGCTGCTCAATCTATGCTGTGGGATACTGACACCAAGTCAGGGCACAATAGAAATTGTCGGCTCTGACCTGGCAGCACTGACAAAATGGCAAAAGACCAACCTGCGTAAACAAATAAGCTATATCCCGCAATCTACTGAATATAACAGCGAGCTGCCCTTTACACTACGGGAAGTAGTGGCCATGGGCCGAACAAGCACAAAATCTTTGGTAACAGGCCTGAATAAAAAAGATTACGATTTGATTGATTATTGGATAGATAAGCTCGGCCTGACGAAAAAACGTCATCAGACGTTCAGAAGTCTCTCAGGAGGCGAACAGCAAAAAGCCCTTATAGCCCGCGCAATGGCACAAAAACCAACAATACTTATGCTGGACGAACCTTGCGCAAATCTTGATTTTAACTGGAAACATCAAATCACTCAGATCATCGAACAGTTGTACTTCCAGGGGAAAATGACCGTCCTTATGGTATCTCACGAGACAAATTTACTGCCGGCCTGTTGTAAGCGAGTTGTGCTGCTGGACAACGGGCAAATTCTCGCCGATGATTCAGCCGAAAAAATTCTTTCTTCGGAACTTCTTGAGCAGGCTTATCGGTGCCGGATAGAAACGGTCAATATACACGGCCGGACATATACAATCAGCAGAAATTAAATTGAACGTCTTTGGAAATTATGGATTCATTTTTCTATTTAGTAATATTCGCAGGTGCTGTAGCAGGTGCCAGCACGGGATTGTTAGGCGTATACATCATCGGTATGCGAATGCCCTTTATAGGTACATGCATCTCACACGCTGCTATGGCTGGAACAATATTCGCCTCGCTGGCAGGTGTCAATACAACTGCAGGGGCAATCGCAGCTTCGACAGCGGCATCGCTGGCTCTTGCAGCAGTTAAGCCCGCAAAATGGCGAATCGATACCAACGTGGCCCTGGCAATACTCTTTTCTCTAATGTTAGGACTTACCTTTTTAGGGATGGGGCTGGTCAAGACAAGCCGCGCCGAACTGCTCGGGCTCCTCTGGGGAAGCATTCTCTTTGTCCAGAACAAAACCGCCATAATAATCACACTTATGGGATTACTTTTTGCCGCTTTCGCAGCAATCTTCAATAAAGAGCTTAAAGTTTTACTTTTCAGCAGAACTATAGCCGCAGCTACCGGCGTGCACGAAACCTTTGTCTATTGCCTTTTTTTACTCTTGTGCAGTCTGATACTTGCGGTAAATCTTAAAATAATCGGGGGCCTGATGATTTTCAGCTTAATAACAAATCCTGCCGCCGCTGCTTACCAGATATGTCGAGGCCATAAATCGGTCGTAATAACCGCAACATTCTTTGGAATGCTCTCGGCCGTTGCAGGTTTTCTTGCATCATTCTTTTTAAATCTACCAACAGGTGCCTGTATCGTCGTCGTTAGCGCCGTCATCTTCGGCGTCTCTGTCCTCTTCAAAACCATCCGGCAAAAGCACGATTAGGCCTACCCTGCTGGCCATCTCGAACACAGCGCAGCAGCCTCAAATGTTTAACCCTCACAACCGTAACCGGATGAGAAGGATTTTCTGTTGTACCGTTTGTCAGGGGAGCCTGACTGAACGGATAAATACCTGTCTTGGGCTTCACAGGGATTTCCTGCGGAAAAGAAGCTTACAAGAAAACCCCTAAGTTTGAGTAAGTAAGATTTGACAAATCAGGCAAAATAGTGGATAATAAGTAAAATGTCCTATAATCGGAAGGGTTGAGCAGTTAAGATGCGTTTGGTCGTAAAACAATCTGGCCGGACTATAAATAAAAGCCAATTTGCTGAAGGCCCAATCCGCATCGGCAGACAGACGACCAATAATATTATCTTGCCGGACAAGTCAGTATCTAAACAGCACGCCATAATCTTTACAGGCGATGCAGGGAAATGGCTTATTGAAGATATGGGCTCAGCAAACAAGACATATTTAAACGACAAGGTGATTCAAAAAACTGACCTCAAAAGCGGCGATATTATTCGCATAAGCAGCTTTAGTATCGAAGTTAACCTCGAGGTCGGAGGCGGGGAGTCGATTCGTCTTAGCGATACGCTTCAGTTAGAGGCTTCCCTGTCTACGCCACCTCATGAGATTCTCGTAAGAAGACCTGATGCGGGGCATGCCCCGGCGATGAGATTGCCGGCCAAGAGGCTGACCGAATTTTCTTTTGCAACAGAATCAATTTGTAAAGCGAAAAACCTTGAGGGTCTTCTTGAAACTGTGTTAGACATTATGCTAAAGCAGTTCAAGGGCTTTCACGTCTGGGCTGGACTGCGAGACCAAACTTCAGGGCCGATGACCTGCCAAATGGGAAAGAAGCGCGGCGGCAAGGCCGTGGAGCTAAACGATTTAAAGCTGACTGATAAGATAAACGAATCCATTGAAAAAGGGCAGTTTTTCGTTCTGCCGAGAGTTTCAGCACAGATTGAGGAAAAAGAGAGGATACGTTCAGCTATAATAGCCGCTATAATGCGGCCGAACGGCTGCTATGGCGTTCTATACGTGGATAATGCAATGGTCCATGAACATTACAGTCTCAGTGACCTTGACTACCTGATGCTTGTGGCAATACACACTGCAGCGGTGCTCAAGAAACTCCTGAATCTTTGAATCTGTGACTTTTATTGTTGAATTTCACCTCAAAGTATTGTAATAAGCAAGTGTGGCTATATGCCTGATTCTGTGTGAGTCAGCTCATTATGTGGAATCCTAAAGGTAAAAGAAAGGCTTTGTACGAAGTTATTGCCAAAGGCAGGCTCAGGGTGCCTCGCTATGAGAAGGTGCCTGTAGCCCCGCAAGTCGATGAAACAAAACGAGACGACCCGGTTAAGTCAAAAACAAATGATAAGATTATATCTGAAGGTGTGGACTGGAGAAAAAGACCAAGGATTATACAGCTTAATGCCGGCAGGGTTGAGGTGTCGGTGCCTTATCAGGTTGCGATAGCGATAGGTCTGGGTCTTGTGCTGCTGATGCTGGTGTTCTTTCGCCTCGGTCAGAATCTTGGCAGAGACCGGGTAATCTCTCAGAAAGGCACCTCGGGTTCTGAAGCTATGAGTGAGCTTGCTGCGGCCCAACAGACTCGTTACACCAGATCTATAGCTTTGTCGAATACGGATAAAACTCAGATTGCTGCTACAGCGGCAAATCACATTGTTATACAAGCTTTCCGGCGGCGAGCTGATTTAGAGCCTGTGAGAGAATATTTCGCACAGTTTGACATCCGGACAGAGATAAGAAAAATCGAGAGATGGTATTATCTTATAACAAAAGATACGTATGAAAATCCGGGTAAACCCGGGACAGACGGCTATCTTGTCAAACAGAGGATAATTCAATTAGGAGCAAACTATAAGGCGCCACAAGGCTATGAAACTTTTGCGCCGAACTTTTTCAAAGATGCCTACAGCAAAAGATTTTAAGATTTAGCAGTTTATAGGAGAAATTTTCAATGTCGATAGACCGTTCCTTAAAGATTAAGGGAGCATTAAAAAGACACCGTAATGTCTTAACCCGCGCCGAAAGAATTGACGTGTTAAAAGACGAGGACAAGTGGTCGGAAGGAGATTCTTTGCTGGGACTTCCGAAAGTTGCCCATCGCAAAGCCCATGCCGGCCGGAAATCAGAAGCAGCACCCAAAGAGGCTGTAACAACCGAAGACCAAGAGGCCGAAAAAACTGAATAGCTGATTCGAAGAAAAGTAAGCCGCTGCAAAAGCACTTCTTACTGCAAGCCCTTTAATTCCTTTGAAATCTCAGCACGATAGCGTTTTGTACTCAAGACGCTTATGGTGGGTGGTAATTCCCTTTTCTTTTTCCATCGCCGGACTAATGATTTATCGGAATCACATCTAAAAGGCCGAGCACAAAGAGGCGGCTTTCAAGTCTATTTATTGATTAATTTGTGATTTGTTCAATATTCAAAATTGTTGATGATAATCAGTAAATTTTCTGCCGATATTGCTGTTACACGTAGCTAATATCCTGCTTAGGATAAAGTAACATAAAAAAGCACAGATAGAATGGATAAAAGGGAAAAGATAATTTTACTGTCGGCACTGGCAATAATAGTGCTTATACTGTTTTTTCCGCCCGTGCGTTATATCAGGTATGAAAGTTCCGATGGTCTTGCCAAGGCCCATCCGGCAGTTCGTTATAATTCAATTCTAACAGAATCCAATGATGAGATTTGCTACGGAAGGCTATTACTTCAGTGTCTGATTGTATTCGTTTGCGTTGTTACGTTTTTTATAGCACATAAGACAGCGGGGATAACTCTTGCCAGGAAAGTCGCTAAACTGACTGCGGCCAATAATGAACTCCTGGAGCAAGCCGCTGAAAGTAAATGCATAAAGGAACGATCGCAGCGACAAACCATTCAATTGACAGAGGCCAAGGAAGATATCCAGCACAAGACCATTGCGTTGAAAAGCTTAGAACGAGAGCGGCAGCAACAGCAAGACCAGCTTGAGCAGAAAATTGAACAACAGGCTGCAGAATTAGAATCAGCCGGCAAGAGCTTGCAGAATGAGGTCGATGAAAGTGAGCAGACAAAGCGGGAATTAGCAGCAGCTAATGAGCGACTTCAAAGTGAATTGGAAGAACAAAGGCGGATAGAAGAATCTCTTGGCCGGCAGGTGGCAGAGCTGACTGCAAGCAATGACGAACTTCGGCAGGAAATCAATCGACTTAAAACAGTGGAACAAGAGTTTTTGGAACACAGCAAGCAATTCAGTCAGCATCTTTCGGAAGATTCCGCAAAGGAAGATATGGGTGATATTGAATGTGATTATGAGGAAGCTGAGGAATTGTCTGAAAACTCGGGGCGAATTGAACAATCAGAAATAACCAGCGGGCCACTCAATTCTGAGCAGCTCGAATCAATAGCTAAGGTGGCAAAACGATTGGCTCAACCCTGATAAAGTCAGAGTTACCTTTAGCTATTCAGCACTTCAAGGCTATAATTTACTCTTCTTCCATATACGGATAACGGAAGTTTCTCGGCGGCAGGAATGTTTCCTTTATAGCACGTGGAGAGACCCATCGCTCGAGGTTGAGCCAG
>JAFGRL010000197.1 GCA_016935195.1 Sedimentisphaerales bacterium | reverse complement strand
TGACACTCCTCAATCGAAAGAGAGGAGCAACAGGGAATACAAAATATGCCTAAATGAAATGAACCATATTACATCTACTCGACCAAGGATTGTCTTTATAAAAAAGAGCTGTTACTGAATAGTTGACAGCTCTTTTGTTTCATTTAAAATCTATGGGAAAGCTATTTACCGTACAGCCAGTGTTCACAGAAATAAGCCAGGTCTTCAAGGTCAACTGACAGGTCCTCGTTTATATCATATAGCTCGCATCCGCCTACAGAACACCCCTCATCATGGAAGAATTGAGCAAACAGAGCGAAGTCAACAAAATCTACATCTTCATCAGGCTCAAAGTCACCAGCGATCGGATATACTTCATAGGCTCCCATATCCACTATTCCATAGCGCACGCGCTGCTGGCTATCTAAATCAGTCTGGCCGGTGTAATCACCTGACGAATTACCGCCATTGATACACGGTGAATATGATTTCAAATGCAGATCATTACTATCAATGTCAAGAAAACACGGGTCAGCATCGATATTGCCTATACCAAGATGGCCACCCTCAAGACAACTATAGCTCACATTATAACTGCCCGATCCAAATGTACCCGGCTGATTATCAGCAAAAGCGCAGTTAATAACTGTAATCGTGTCTGTAGTTACAATTGCACCACCACCTGTAGACGCGGCGTTACCATATCGCCGAACAGATACAACTCCTTGTAAAACAAGGATTTGTTATTATGCCTTATATCAATGGGAGGATTGTCAATACCTTAAATGATGATTTTTACAAGTATCTGCCATACTGTACAAAAGATGTATATGGTCAGCCGTACCTAGAATTTTATGGCCCTGATAAAGGCAGGCTAACGCCGATGTGTCCCTATACTGAATTTTGGCAGGATAAGGTTGCTGAACTTGTGGAACGAATAGGAAAAGAACTGGGCGCAAATGCCGTCTATATAGACCAACTGGCAGCCAGTATCCCAAAACTTTGTTTTGACAAATCACATGGACATCCACTGGGCGGCGGCAGCTGGTGGGTTGATGGCTATAGAAAGATGCTTGAGAAGGTAAGAAAAGTAGCTCATAGTGACGGCAGGGATATTATTATTACATCCGAGATGGCCGCAGAACATTACATCGATTTAGTTGATGCCTTTTTAATATGTGTAAAGCGGGATGGCAAATCAATACCTATGTCTCCAGCAGTTTACTCGGGGTATTCCATATATTTCGGCAGCCCTGCACCCTTAGAATATTCGGATCGGGCCTGGATTATGGTCCAGGGTCGTGATTTCCTCTGGGGATGTCAAAACGGCTGGATGGGATTTGAGATACTTTTACCAGAGCATTCTAAAAAAGCAGCATTCCTAAGGAAAATAGGCCAATATCGAATAGCGGCAAAGAAGTTCATAACTTATGGTGAATTGGTAGATACCATAGCGCACCATCAAGTGGTCACAGAATATTGGTCAGACCGGAACGGAAATCCATATTCTGTAACTTTGCCTGTCATACAAGGTTCTGTTTGGAAAGGGCCAAACGGTTCGTTGAGTATCTTGCTAGTTAATTATCTGGAAAGAGAAGAAAGCATAGATCTTGAGATTGATTTGGAAAGTTATGGTTTGAAAACAAGAACCAATGCGTATCAAGTATCACAAATTCATCCTGACAATACTCAGGTAAAATCTGTTATAAACGAAGCTGTTTTTAGATATACCGAAGTTATGGGCCCATGGGAAATATGTGTACTAGAAATAAATATGTATTAGTTGATGGAAAGGTGCGATATCTTGAAGATTGCGTCCTATCCGCATGGCACTCCTTTAATATGTCCATTAGGTTCTTTTTACTGATTTGCATAAAAGCTCTCGGTCCGTTGAAGGTGACTGGCTTAGAGTAATGCTTCGTGAAGCTGTCGTACCCACGGTTGACCCATCTACTTCCAATATGCTGATGATTAAAGGTGTAAGAGAGGCAATTTCTAAACTGCCAGCCCCGCATTAAGAAAAAGGCCGACCCGAGGTCGGCCAAGGAGGAGGATTAAAACCACCCACTTACACAAATAAACTCTTTCCGGTTTATCTCGGCGAGCAGCATTAGCACTCTTGCTCCTATTACTAAGACGCACAACAGCCTAAAAAAGTTACAATATTTTTCGAAAAATTCTCAAAATTCTGTAAAAACAACGATACCAAAGCAAAAAAGGCTAAGCTAAACGCCCAGCCTGTTTGTCTGTTTAGAAACCTGCTATTCGACCAATGATTGCCTAATCTGCTCAGCCAGTTCTAAGACGCTTTCATAAGTTATATCCTGTGGGGCTTCTCCATCGTCACTAAGTTCCGCCATCGCTCCAAGTACCCACCAGTCAAAATTCTCCGGTGTTTCGATTAGGATACCATAATCGACAGTGTAACCTATCCTCCATTTTGGCTTGTGTTCCCCGAGGTTAAATCTGTAGAGTACATCATAACCTAGCATTTCACTACGTGCCGGGGCCGGACCGTCCTGGATATAAATGCTCCATTCAATAAACTTGCTGCCCTTATGAGTATAAGCCAGATGATGGCCGATATATGTAATATCGCCTGTCCATCCACTGGGTTTCAGGCCATAAATCTCGACTGGTAGTTTCGGCAATGCCCCGCCGAATTCGAGACCTTCGAACAATTCCTCCTGTGGTGTTGCTGATTCGCGGTCCATACTGTGCCAACCCAAAACCACACTCCCATCGCTTAAGGTAAAGCTTATGCGGGGATCAAGCGTAAGACTACCGCAATGGATACTGCTGCCATCATCCAACTCCAAGAATGTCACCGTTTCCTTGGTATTTTTCAAAGCATAGCCCTCTGGCGACTCCGTCGTGAAAATCCCCTCAGGGACCTCCACATCGCGATCAATAATGTAGTATTCATAGTCTAACCCCCATTGCCCATTGTCTAGTTTCGCCCATGCTTGAACCCGCCCCGACTCGCCTGTATGCGGTGACAGCCAGTACTTATACCGATCAGTCTGTTCTGTGACAGGATGCACAACCTCGCCTTCCCAAATGTCGTACTCAACTCCGTCAATTTCTTCCTGTCCGGTCTTGACGAAGTTGTTTAACTTATCAATGTCACCAAACATCTGCCCGAACATCTGGTTCAGACTGTGATGCTTCTCCAGCATCCTCTGGTAATTACTTATCTTAAAGAAAACCGCATCCTTGTCTGTGTGGCTCAGGCACATCTTGTATTCACCGTCTGAAACTGTTTCTCCTACGTTAATTCTGACTTCATTTGGGCCAATGCTCAGACCTGCCCCGGTAAACCGTACCCGAGCGTTCTCCAGGTCGATCCACTGTTCCATCTCTACAGGGGGTATCTCCTGGCCATCTGGCATCTTATGCCTCGGGAAATACATCCATCCTTGGGTGTGAATGATTTTGGCTTTCATTAGTAATCCTGGTATATCTGTAATCCCGTAAGCCGGCGTAACAGATTTGTCTAAAATTATTATCGAAAGTGCCAATGCTATGATTATCGCAACCGCAGCAGCTAATTTTGCGAAGCGATTCATAATAAATCTCCTGATTAAAAGTTTGTTGTCTGGTTTTACGACTCTGCCGGGCGCAGCGTCGATGCCGGCCATTACGTTTTCGACAAGCGATTTGCCGGAGCCTATCGCCCGGCCAAGTTTTTCCAACCTTTTTTCTATTGTTTCTTCGGCAGTCATTTTCCTGACCTCTCTCATATATTTCGCAAGCGTTTATGTGCCCGCGATAGCTGTTTGGTTACGGTGCCGAGACCTCGGCCGAGTATATCAGCGACATCTTTGACGTTGTTGCCGCCAAAATAGCGAAGCATTATCACCTGTTTTTCAGCTCTCGGCAGCTTCACAACAGCAGCCAGAAGCTTCTGGTTGTCTTCATCAAGCTGGCCGGCCGGATTGCCGATTGCCGAGGTGGCCGCTTCCAGCGGCGATTCTTTTGGCTTTTGCTGCGCTGCCTCAAGGGCAAATCTGCTAGTGATTTTCATCAGCCAGGGCCCGAACGCCTCGGTTTTTCGAAGTTTAGGTAAATTCTCGTAGGCTTTTATAAAAGCATCCTGAGCAATATCGTCTGTGGCTTGGCGGCGTCGAAGGACACTCATCGCTACGGCTCGGACCGGCCGCTCGTAACGTTCCACAAGCACGGCAAAAGCCTGGTTTTCGCCATCTAAAACCGCATTTACCAACTCAGTGTCTGTCCGCACCTTGCAAATCTCCACATCGAAGCGCTTCTACTATTAAGAGGCAATAAAGGGCAAAAATGCGACAAAAAAAATTTTTATTTTTAAGAAAAAACAGCTTGACAAGTTAATTGCCTTGTATATAATTAATATATAAACAATATATCTGTAAATGAAAGGTTTGCTATGTCTCTTGAACATGAACTCGGGTTAAAAAAGCCCTTTAGCATATTAGAGCACGAAGCAATACTCAATATTTACTATACCGGCTCGCAGATTAAAAAAAAGGCTGATGGTCTTTTCCGCAGTTTCAGCCTGACGGATGTTCAGTTCAATGTGATGGCACTGCTGTATCACCACAGCGGCTCGGTAGGGGGCCTGAGCCAGGCTCAGCTAAGCGATATGATGCTCGTCAACCGGGCAAACATTACTTCGCTCATAGACCGAATGGAAAAAGCAGACCTCGTCGTCCGCACGGCATCGCCGGATGACAGGAGATACAACATCGTGAAGCTGACCACCCGGGGCAAAAAACTTTTTGTCAGGGTCGATCCTCTCTACGTCAAAGAAGTCAGAAAAATAATGGCCTCTCTCAAAGGAGCCGAACAAAAAAAACTGATAAAAATGTTAGAACAAATCCGCAAAGAGCTCTTGCAATAATAATGCCGAAAAGTGAGTGTATATGAATGAAAGTTTTTTGGGCTCGTATAATTCATATATAAACAATATATATACGAATGAAATCAAAAGGAAAAGGATGACAAAACTAAAAGTTGCACTGAAGGAAGTTTTTTTGCTTACCTTAAGTATGGTCACCGGCGTACTTATTTGGGTTTTATCCCCTATTTTTACCGGCGAAGCCGAACCCTGGGATTCGGCAAGTGGATATTATCATCTAAGCATGTTAGTGAGCGGATTTCTGATTGGATTTTTAGGGCCGAAAAAAGCATGGTTATGGCCGATTGGAATATATTCAGGGCAATTTGTTTATTGTTTGGTCAAATCTATTTTTCTCAGCAGTGGGGCCGGGGTTAACTTCTTTTACCCGATAGGAATGATATTTTTGATTCCCTATTGTCTCATTTCCTTCCTCGGCTCTTTAATTGGCGCTGGAATTAGAAAGAAACTTTGGTTGTGGAAGTAAAAAAACAGGAAGGGAGAACGCAATGTATTTTATTCAATGGATATTTTTGCCCATACTTCAGACTTTTGTTTGGCATCCGGAAAGAATCTTGGGAGTATCGCTTCTTTTCTTACTTGGTTTTTTTGGTATGCGTTTGCTCGGTCGAAAGTACCCATTGTTTGGAAATAAGCTGCTTTTAATCTCCGGCATCTCGTGGGCGTTGTTTGCATTATGGGAGTTTTATTGCGAGGCAAAACAATACAATATACGGGTTGACCTGCTGTTGATTTACCCTGTCCTGATGAGCATTAGCATTTTCAGCGTATTAGCAGGTATCAGCAATTTGTTGTTGAGTTTTCACAGGAGAAAGGACAAATAAAATGGCAAAGAGAAAAATTATATTAGTTTTGGTATTTGTGGTTACAGGTTTGGCTGGGAGTGCTTTTGCTGACGAAGGTATCGAACCGACGGTTGATTTAGTTGGTTCCTGGTGCGGAGGAGCCAAAGTGCCGGATATTTGGTTTGGCAGGGTTAACCTGTCAGTGTCGATGGTTATTGATGAAGATGGCGAAGTAAACGGAAAAGTTGGTGACGCAGAATTGTACGATGGAGTCTTAAAAAAAGATAAAATTGCCTGGATAGGCAAACAACGATTGTGGGGTAGTGAATATGTGGTTGAAGGCAAACTAAGAGGTGCGATAAACGCCGAAGCCGGCATTAAGCGGAAAACTGTTCGAGTTCTTTTCGACTATGACGAAACAGAGGATAGGCTGGAGGGGGGTGTTTTTAGTAGTGGTTGGATTTTGGGCGCGAAGAAAACAGGGCAAGTCATCGGTCGAAAAATGGAGCTTAAACGAGTTAATAGCAACAATACAAACTCGGCTATTAGCGAACCAAATGCTGCAGATTCCAATGAACCGAGTGTTGCTATGCAGACACTTGAATTAAAAATAGGAGAAAAGAGTAACAACTCGAAAATACGTGTTGGAATTTATGATTCGCGTGCTGTAGCGATTGCTTTTGCTTACTCTGAATTCAATGGAATTGATGCCAAAATGGCCGAAATGGAAAAAGCTAAAGCTGATGGCGATACGAAAAAAATTGCAGAACTCCAGGCATGGGGGCCGGCCCAGCAGGCCAGGCTTCACAGGCAGGGCTTTAGTACCACTCCGGTGGATGATATCCTTGAACATATCAGAGATGAACTTCCACAAATTGCTAAAGATGCCAACGTAACCACTCTTGTATCAAAATGGGACAAGAAAACACTCAAGCGTTACAGGTCCGCAGAGCTGATCGACGTTACAGACCTGATAGTTGCTCCATTTAATCCAGATGAGAAACAACTTAAGGCCATTGAGCAACTCAAAAAGAAAAAACCAATTCCGCTATGGCAACTTGAGATAATGATGAAACTACATAGCCACTAAATTGCGAAAGGATAGAAAATGAATGGTATTGAGCAGCGAAGAAAATATCTGGTAGTCGTTATTCGCTGGGTAGCAAGGATATTTGCGAGTTTGTTAGTGGTTTTAGTGCTAACAATCGCCATTGGTGAAGGGCCACCGAATCCGTTTACACAGCCGCTACCAGTGGCGATTGAACTGTTCGGAATGCTCGCTATGTGGATAGGTTGTATTCTCGGGTGTAAATGGCAAGGGGTCGGTGCCATTTTGACCATCAGCGGCATAATGACATTTCATGTTATTGAAAAAAGATTATGGTTAATGGGTGCATTTCCACTTTTTGACCTGGCTGGTATTTTGTTTTTGCTTTGCTGGTGGCTGGGAAGGTTGCAAAAAAAAGACTGAGTTTGGCCAATGGCCGCCGCCGGAGGAATTATTTATCCCGCCGCAGTAAGGTCTTGCAGGTATCTTCAGGAAATATTTGAATTATTTTTACTTGGCTGTGAGGCTCTTGTAGTCTAAAGTGTCATTGGGCAGGATGAAAGTAAGTAGCGCTGCTTTTTAGCAGAAAATCAGTCGGAATAGGATTTTGATATGAAGTCATTAATTACAGGCGGGGCAGGTTTTATCGGCTCGCACCTGGCAGAGAGGCTGCTCAGCGATGGCCAAAAGGTAGCGGTGGTAGATAATCTAAGCACAGGCAGTTTGAGAAACATCGCAGGTTTTCAGGCCGATTCTGATTTTAGCTTCGTCGAGGGTGATATCCGCGATGCCAGTTTGATGGAGGGATTGATAAAGGATTGCGATGTTGTTTATCATCTTGCAGCGGCCGTTGGTGTCAAGCTGATAGCCGACAAGCCGGTTCAAACTATAGAGACTAATATTGGCGGCACGGAGGTGGTGTTGGATATGGCCGGTAGATTCGGGAAAAAAATCCTGATTGCCTCAAGCAGTGAAGTCTATGGCAAAAGTGAAACAGTTCCTTTCCGCGAGGGTGATGATATTGTTCTGGGCAACACCAGTTTATCTCGCTGGTCGTATGCATGCAGCAAGGCGATTGACGAGTTTTTGGCTATAGCTTTTTATGAGCAGTTCGGATTGAAAGTTGTAATTTGCAGATTTTTCAATACCATTGGTCCTCGACAAAGCGGTGATTATGGTATGGTTGTGCCTCGATTTGTTCGAAGCGCGTTAAGAGACGAGCCAATTATGGTATATGGCACCGGCCGGCAGAAAAGGTGTTTTTGTTACATAATAGATCTGGTAGAAGCGGTGGTAGGTTTGATGAACTGCGAAAAAGCTTCAGGAAAGGTTTACAATATCGGTTCTACCGAGGAGATAAGCATTGAAGACCTTGCCGATAAGATTGTCGAGCTGACATCAAGTAAGAGCACAAAAGAGTTTGTTCCCTATGAAGAAGCTTATGGCAGGCCAATTGAGGATATGATGCGACGGCTGCCGTCTCTTGAACGTATAAAAGCTGATACCGGCTGGCAGCCACAGACAAGTCTTAGCCAGGCCTTAAGGATAATTATAGATAGTTTCAGGCAGTAATGAATTTTTTGTATTTGAGAGGTTTTTTTAATGAAGGTATCGGTTGTCGGAACTGGTTATGTAGGATTGGTGGCAGCGGCCTGTTTGGCTGAGGCCGGAAATAACGTGATATGTGTCGATAAAGATTGCGAGCGCATATCGGAGCTTGAGAGGGGCATAATTCCCATTTACGAGACGGGCTTAGGTGAGCTCGTTAAGCGTAACTCGAAGGCCGAAAGACTTCACTTTACAACGGATTTGAAAGAGGCTGTTGAGGATTCACTTGTCATATTCATAGCGGTTGGAACACCGAGTACCGATGACGGTTCGGCAGATATCTCGGCAGTGCTGGAAGTTTGTGGCTCGATTGCCGAGTGTATGGACGGTTATAGAATTATTGCAACAAAGAGCACCGTTCCCGTTGGTACCTGTAAAAAGGTTTCTGAGATAATATCTGCAAAGACTGAGCATCCTTTTGATTATGTCAGCAACCCTGAGTTTCTCAAAGAGGGCGCTGCTGTCGAGGATTTTATGAAGCCGGAGCGGATTATTGTTGGCAGTACAAACCCTGCAGTTCTTGAAATTATGAAGCAGCTTTACGGCCCTTTTATGCGCAAAAAGGGCCGAATAATATCGATGGAGCCGGCCAGTGCTGAGCTGACTAAATATGCGGCCAATTGCATGTTGGCGACACGTATATCATTTATGAATGAGCTAAGCGTTTTGTGTGAGAAGCTCGGCGCCGATATTGAGCTTATTCGTGAAGGGATTGGCAGCGATTCGAGGATAGGTAATGCTTTTCTTTTTGCCGGTGTCGGTTATGGCGGAAGCTGTTTCCCCAAGGACGTCAGCGCACTTATACACACAGGTGATGAAAACTGCTGTCCGCAGACAATCCTTAAATCCGTACGAGAGGCTAACTGGCGGCAGCAGCATCGTTTCGCACAGGGGATTATCAAATATTTCAAGAGTAAACCTGAGCAAGTGGTGCTTGCGGTCTGGGGTCTGGCTTTTAAGGCAAGGACAGATGATATTCGTCAGTCCCCTACTGTAACGTGCATCGAAGAGTTTGTCAAGGCTGGCATAGCGGTTCGGGCATACGACCCAAGAGCAAAACTGGCTGAAGATGGATTAGCAAAGAAAATCGAAGTGGCAGCCAATGGCTATGAAATCCTGGAAGGTTCAGATGCCCTGGTGATATTTACCGACTGGCAGGAGTTTAGAAATCCCGACTTTGAATCTATAGCTAACAAGCTTAACAAGCCTTTAATATTTGACGGGCGTAATCTTTATGACCCTAAATACCTGCAGAAGTTAGGATTTGAATATCATTGCATCGGCAGAGCCGAGAGAAAGTAAGTGCTGATGGTGAAGATATACGCAAGCAACATATTAGTAACCGGTGCTGCTGGTTTTATTGGATCGCATCTGTGTGAACGGCTCATCAAAGAGGGAGCTTTTGTAACAGGCCTGGATAATTTTGACGAATTTTACAGCCGTGAAGTCAAGCAGGCAAACATATCATATTGCTCATCCCGTGAGGATTTTAAACTCGTAGAGGGTGATATCCGTGACACACAGTGCGTCAGCTCCATTTTAGAGGGAAAAAATTTCGATGCGATAGTTCATCTGGCGGCAAAGGCGGGAGTTAGGCCATCAATAGAAGACCCGGTTGGCTATAACGATGTTAACGTAACAGGTACGCTGATGATGCTCGAGGGTGCGAAGAAATTCAATGTTAAAAACTTCATCTTTGGTTCGAGCTCAAGCGTCTATGGCAATAACAGGAAGATTCCTTTTGCTGAGACTGACAATGTGGACTTTCCCATTTCCCCTTATGCCGCAACCAAAAAGGCAGCAGAGCTTATATGCCATACTTATAGCCATCTTTATAATATCGACGTGGTTTGTTTGCGATTTTTTACCGTATATGGACCAAGGCAAAGGCCGGATTTGGCAATACACAAGTTTGCCAGACTTATCGAATCTGGAAAACCCATACCTGTGTTCGGCGATGGCTCTATGCGGCGGGACTTTACGTACATCGATGATATTATTGACGGTGTAGTCGGTGCGATAAAGAATTGCAAAGGCTATGAGACGTATAATCTGGGCAATTCTCAGCCTATAAGGCTTGATGAGTTGATACGTGGAATTGAAAAGGCTCTCGGCAAAAAGGCGACTGTTAACAGATTACCGATGCAGCCGGGCGATGTGCAGCAGACATACGCAGATGTAACAAAGGCAAGTGAGCAGCTCGGCTATAATCCCAAAACAGAAATCACAGAAGGCTTGTCAAAATTTGTCGAATGGCTCAGGACGGACTGATAACGAACGCACTTAGCTGGCGCCTTATGTTGTACTGGCAACGGCATTTCTAAAACGAAAGCAGGCAGTGCCAGATGTATATATAGGCCAGGACATCAATGTCTTGCCATACCTTTTCGAGAAGCTCTTTATCCCCGGAAATCTTCTCAAGTTCGGCAAGCTTCTGCTCCCAGGGTATGCAGACACCAGCAGGCCTTTTAGACTGCTTTGGTTTATCTCTTCCTGCCATTTAGAAACGCCTTTCAATAAACGCCATATTCCCGTGTGAAATCTGTCATTGCCCTGATGTTCTCAATCTTCGCATCGTTTTGAATAATTGCACTTGCGTCCATAATGTAGCCTCCATCGCCGGCTACACCGTCAATTACTTTTTTGCAATACTGCCTCACCTCATCGGCGGTTCCGTAGCTTAACAGATAATTGGGAATACCTCCGCTGATACAGAATTTGTGCCCGAGTATTTTGTGTACTTCAAAGATATCATCATTGTCCACGTGAAAGATTATGCTTTGTTCCGGCAGTTCCGCAAAAGATTTCAAATGAGCGCCCCATTTGCCTTCTGCATAAAATAACACCTGGTGGCCCTGGGCCCAGATTTGCTCTATTACGGGCTTGAGTGTTGGCCAATAAATACTGTTGAAATGCTCTTTCGAAAAAAAGGGCACACAGCCGCGGTGCATCCATATCGCAATCGGCACATTCTTATCCGGGTCTGCGCCGGACAGTGCAACATAGGTCAGATGAGGTATCAGAGCCTCACATGCAGCAAGGACCTTTTCCGGCCGCTCTAATATATCCCCGCACATTCCCAAATATCCTCGCAGTTTATCGGTAATTATGTCAAACGGCGCTTTGAGAATTCCTGCAATAGCCGAGACCGTTCCCGACTCGGACCGCAACAAGGCATTTTGCTTACCAAACGCATTAAAATACTGAAGCATTGCCATCCCGCCTTTTAAGAATGACAGGTTATTTCTGTAAGACATAGGCTGGCCGGTCGCACTTACATCCTTTGACACGCGGGCAAGC
>JAFGRL010000196.1 GCA_016935195.1 Sedimentisphaerales bacterium | reverse complement strand
TCAGAAAATACAAACGCACCGAAATAGAAGAAATTTATCTCAAATGCAGCGACTTTACATCGCAGCAGTAAAGCGAACACCGCAAGGCAGACTATTTGCTGCTATGGTCTTTTAGAGGCTCTGGAAATCTGATATTAGTTGATTAGCAGGTACTGTATTTGTATATCCTGCCTTGTTTTACAGAGCAGCGACAAAAAAAATCTAATTATTTGAACTTTTTTTTGATTGTTTATCATTTGCTATGCCGATAATATATATTGGTAAGTTATAGAAAAGAATAGACCATGATTTGCCGACGGAGTATTTAGCAAGCGGTTTTGGTAGCGTTAACTTCTCTGGCTTGATAGACTTCTGTGAAATATATCTGTGGGGGTGTACTTTCTCATCTTCACACAAAGCTGTTTAGCAAAGTTATTTTAGGGGGCTTGAGAGATGTCAGAGCCAATAGCTGTTTTGTTGATTGAAGATGAAGAGCACATTAGAAATATCGTAGAGTACAACCTGAAATTAGACGGCATTGAAGTTTATACGTCGCCGGACGGCTCTTCCGGCATTGAAGTTGCCCGTGAAACTAAGCCTGATGTAATCCTGCTGGACTGGATGATGCCCGGGATGGACGGCCTTAAAGTTCTCTCTGAGCTCAAGTGCGATGAGAAGACAAGAGGTATACCTGTCTTTATGCTGACAGCCAAAGCAATGATGAGCGACGTTGGCAGGGCGCTATACGAAGGAGCAGATGATTATATTACTAAACCATTTGATGTGCCCCAACTGGCAGAGATTATCCGCAAAAAACTGGAAAAATGCGCAAGGGTAAAAACATAGGCAAAGGCACTCAAGTTTTTTTTGTCAACAACACGTGTTTACCTAATAAAGACTTCATTCGTTTGGGTGGAGAGTAAAATTAGGGCGGCTGGGGGGATAATTTTGCTGCCTCGCGAATGGGCTCAAACGATTTTTCTCATCGCTGGCGTTTGGGCGTTAAGGATGTTATGATGGTTCCACTTCAGATTACAAATCATTAGGATTGATTAAATGGAGATAATATAAAGATGGCCCAGCTAATAGGAATAATAACCGGCACAGGGCTCGGCGATGCACTGGCAGAGCAGATGGTCGATTCTCAGCTTCAAGAAGTAGAGACGCCATTTGGCAAAACAAGCGCAGATATCTTGGTTGGTAAATTCGGTCAGAGAAATATTGCGTTACTGAATCGACACGGACAGGGGCACGAACTCTCGCCGAGTGAAATACCGTTTGCAGCGAATATATTTGCCTTAAAAGAGCTTGGTGTCCGTGCAGTGATAACAACAGGAGCGGTCGGTTCGCTTCGCGAAGAAATAAAACCTGGCGAATTGGTAATTGTTGACCAGTTCATCGATAAGACATTCCGACGCCAAGTCAGTTTTTTTGGCGACTTCGGGGCTGTTCATTGTGAAATGAGCGAACCTGCTTGTCCCCGGCTGAGAAATATCCTGATAGAAACGGCACAAACAATTAACTTGAAGATACATTCAAAAGGCACTTATGTATGTATGGAAGGGCCACAATTTTCAACACACGCCGAATCTTTGATGCACCGCGCCTGGGGTGGCGACTTGGTTGGTATGACGGCAATGCCCGAGGCCAAGCTCGCCAGAGAAGCACAAATCTGCTATGTCTTGATTGCTCTTGCGAGTGATTATGACTGCTGGCGTCCGCATGACGAAGGGCAAAATTCAAAAACCCTTTTACAGGAGATAGTTGCAAATCTGCAAAAGGCCACAGATAACAGTCTTGAACTGATTAAAGCTGTCCTTAGAAGTAACAGTGAGCTTATTTACGAGCAGTGTACCTGCAGAAAGAGCCTTGATTTGGCCGTATGGACCGACAAAAGCCGGATAGCACCAGACGAAAAGAAAAAACTCGAGACCCTGTTTGAATGATTAATTAGTATCAGTCCCACTTAAACTGCTCAGTTTCACTGACTAATGTCTTAAGGCGGGCCTTGACGCTTTCAGTTTTGAAATCGGCTTCTTTCCACTTCTCAATCTTGGTCCTGCTGGCGTTGACCTTTTCTTCGAGCTGCTGCAGCTTTTTGCTAAGTCTGTCGTATTCCAGCTCTTTGCGTTTAACAATCAAGTCGAACCTGCTGCTGAGTATCTGCTCTAATTCACCGACCAGGGCCTGCTTTTCTCCATCATTAGCGGCTGAAATCTTCTTCAGCAGCTCGTTTCTGCTATCCTTAAGCTGCAAATCCTGCTTTAGAACTTCGGCTAATGCCGGATTTTCCTTAGAAACCTTAAATATTCTTCCGTACTTCTCAAGGCTAAGAGCAAGTTTACGCCTATAGAGTTGTGGGTTTTTTTCACGAATCTTATCCAGCTCGGAGGCGCAGCTTGGATAATTTTTCTCCAACCACTTAATATACTCCTCGTGCTCGAGCTGCTTGCGTAAACTACCCCCCCATATTTCGAGCGGGTCCCTTTTACGCATCCGACCTCTAACGTCCTCCCCCGGCGGGCCTTTTCGGCGACCTTTTTGTACGTGTTCTCTCATTTTCCTGCCAAGATGCTCCCGCATAGCTTTTCTAAGTTCCACCTCAAATTCCTTGGGCTTTTCCTTACGCAGGCGGGCTAACCCCTGCGCTCTCTTAGGATCAGCTTCAGCTAATCTGTCCATCATGCGCTCAATGGCTTTTTCTGTCAGAACCAGCTCTTGTCCCGGACGCTGAGGTTTATCTTCATCCCAGATATCGTCCTTTTTTTCTGCTGCCCAGCAAGGCACTGTTAATATGAAAAGAAACGTTAAAATCGCCAAAGTTAAGATTGCCCCACAATTATCCTTAGACTTCATCTTCGTTACCCTTTCCAAAAATCACCGTTTATTTCCATCATTTCTACTTCCAAATCTCCGAGCTCTGTCTGTTGGTATTCGCTCTGTTCACCAAGCCGCAAGGCCAAAAATTCCTTTTCTATTTGCTGTACCTCTAACGATAAATTTGACAAATCTTTATCGTCTTCAACCAGCCGATCACTTTCCCAGATGGCACTTGTTATTGCTGAAGCAGTTGCACCTTTCTGAGAATCTCTGCCAGTTCGTGGTATTTTGATTATTAGAACAGTCAATATTATTCCCGCTGCAGCAACACAGGCCGCTCCGTAGAGCCTCCTTCGAACAACACCGCCTCTGCTGTCAAGCAATTTACCTTTCACATTTAGCTTTATGTTTTCTATTACTTTTTCATCAGGCCCAGGTGCCGTATTTTTGCGTAAAATCTCATCCCCTCTGTGTATATCCTCCGCAGCTTCCTTAGCCTCCTCTGCTGCAAGAAATCTTTGAAACAACTGCTTTATGTTTTCGCCGTTTTTTTCTTCCATATCATATCTATTCCATAAGCTCCCGCAGCTTTTTCAGTCCTCGATGAACCTTTGAAAGCGTCGTGCCGATCGGTTCAGACCTCATACCGGACAATTCCTTAAAACTTAATTGTGAATAGAAACGCAGCATAATCAACTCTCTCGTATCGGTATCGAGCTTGCCAAGGCCGATCTGCAGTTTGTCAAATCTTTCGCAATCCGAGCGTCCTGTCCCTTGTCTTTGCAACTGCAGCAGTTCTTTTCGCATTTTGACGGCTTTTTCATTTCGCTGCTTTTCTCTCAGGTAATCATAAAAGATATTCGAAGCAATCTTAAACAACCAACCTTCAAATGAGCCGTCTTTATAGGAACCAATCTTCTCAACCAACCTGACAAACAGCCGGCTCAACAAATCATCGCTTACATCCGAGTTTCCCGTAATACGGTAAAAATAACCATGGCAGCGGCCGGCATAAATATCCACCAGCCTGGAAAAGCTCTCACAGTCACCTGTCTTACATCCAGCAATTATGCCGGATATATCGTTATTCTCTGCCATAGCAATGTTCTTTCCCATCTATAAGACGGCCAAGGCTATAGATTTTATTGCATAAAACTATAAGTTTACTTGTTTTTGCTCATTTATCCACCACCAATGCTTCGCAATACAAAACTCAAAGCACGAGGTGTAAATGGCGAGAGAACCTCCGCATGCACCGAGACCTTTTTTTCGAAAGGAGACGCACTTTCATATAATCAGTATGAGGAAATTTTTTTTGACCTCTTGCTCTTTATCGGTGACAGGACCCCACGAACGGTTATAAATTTGTTTGATTGATCGTTTACGGAAACGGCGCCGGCCTTGGTCCTAAAATCTCCTGAACTTTCCGGGAGAACGCCCCGGCCCTTTATTTTGCGCTAAAATACCCCCTTATACCTGACGATAGAGATAATTAAACGTATCACGGGCAGTTAAACGGGATTTGGCTATGAAAAAGGCCTTTTCACTTGTTGAATTACTGATAGTGGTTGCCATTTTGGGGATTTTGGCGGCTATTGCACTGCCTAAATTTCAATTGTACACTATCCAGACTAAAGAGGCTGCCGCGAAAGATATGCTGCGGATATTGCGAGGCGCAATAGAAGTTTATGCCGCCGAACACAACGGTGCCCCGCCCGGATATCTAAGTGGGAATACTGCCAGCAGGCCGACTGAGCTAATTTTCTGGCTGCAACTGGTTTGCTCTACTAATTCTGGCGGACAGATAGCTATGGTTGGGACAGACGGGTTCGAGTGCAGGCCCTACCTATCGGACCATGCCAAAAATACTGTAAACGGGCTTTCCACCGTTTCGATGGTCTCTAATGGTGATTCGTTTCCAGAGGCACCGCCGGAAAATGTCGGATGGGTTTATCAGGCCTCCACCAAAACGATAAAATTGGCCCTGGCGGGAACAGACAGTGAACAGATGAGCTACTTTGACTATTGACAATGCTCCTTTCGTATTATGGTTAATAAACCGGCCAAATTATACTTGAGGAGACTCCGAGCCTGTTCCTGTGCGGTAGTTTCTTTTATTCCAGAAGCTCTTTTTCTGCGTTAATATTTCCTATAATTGCCGGCAGTTCGGAGAGATGATTTATCTTCAAAGTTCCTTTCGGTGTTTTCTTCCCAGTATTCGTATAAGCGGCTTTGAGAACAGCCCGCATCCCAATTCTAACTGTAGCCTTGATATCCCTGCTGACCTGGTCTCCCACGAACAATATATTTCCCAGCGTCTCACCAATTCTTTCAGCGGCGACCTTAAAAATCCGAACGTCCGGCTTGCGAAAGTCAAATTCACAGGAATAAACTCTGACTGTAAAAAAGTTCAGTATACCTAACTGCTCCAAATGTTTATCCAGAGAACTGGCCGTTATAAAAGTATTGGAAATTATACCGAGCTTAAGCCCCATCTTTGTTAGTGCATTTAAAGTTTCGGCGGTATTCGGCTCCAATGTGCCAACTTTACTCAAAGGCTCATACCAAAGCCAGGCCAGGTGCTGCCACTGCTGAGGTGTTAGTTTGTAGCCTGCCTTTGTGCCAATTTTTTTCAATAGGGACATTGTATCGAAGTCTCTGCCTGTCAGCTTCGAAAGCCAGTAGTGGATGCGTAAATAGATAAGATTGCGCCAGCAATAATATCTGAAACTGCCGACCGGCTGACCACAACTTCGCAAAAAATCGTACGTAAGCTTAGCGCCGGCTTTGAAAAGCTTTGAGGTGTTGATCTTTCCAAAACTAAGCAGGGTCTCCCCAAGGTCAAACAATACTGCTTTGATCATTTTGTCCTCCGTCAGGAGTCCTTAGGACGGCAATTTCATTTCCTTAATGGCGGCAGGTTATCAGCGAAGGCTTCCTTTGCCCACTGGAACATTTCGTCATCTGATATTGCTGATACTCTATTAGCTGAGTACTCGTCATCAATGTGATCTTTTATTTTTGCCACACGCTGGTCATGCTTGGCAATCTGAATCTGATATTTCGATTCGATCCAGTGTTTTATGCCTGCCGCACCTGTTTTATCTGTGATTGCTACACTGACAGAACGGTTAAGAAGTCTGTTGGTATCGAAGCAGTTGTATATCTCTTCGTTCTTGAGCAGGCCATCGGCGTGAATACCGGCCCTGGTTACATTAAAATCTTTGCCAACAAGAGGGTAATTCGCAGGGATCTGAAAACCTAATTCTTTCCGAGCGTACTCGGCAAGCTCGGTAATAGCGGCATAGTTGACTTCTTCGGTCTGTCCTTTAATCTGTGCATGTTCAACAACCAGTCCCTCAATGGGGGGATTGCCGGTTCGTTCGCCTACACCAAATATAGATCCGTTGGCGGCACAGCATCCGTATAACCAGGCAGTTGCGGCATTGACCTGCACTTTGTGCAGATCGTTATGGCCGTGCCATTCCAGCCATTCCGACGGCACACCAATTTCTCTCAGGCCGCCAATAAGCTTGGGAATACTTCGTGGAAGAGATGTAAATCCCCATGGCAGAGCAAAGCCCAAAGTATCGCACAGGCGAATCTTTACTGGTTTGTTATATTGCTGAGCAAGCTGCATTAGCTGCTGGGCAAAGGGCAAAACAAAGCCCTCGTAGTCAGCTCGGGTTATATCTTCAAAGTGACACCTCGGTATAACTCCACTGTCCAGGGCGAATCGAACTATTTCTACGTAATCGGCCATTGCCTTTGCGCGAGTTTTTCTCAATTTAAGGAAAATGTGGTAATCGCTGACACTGGTCAGGATGCCGGTTTCACTAAGGCCCATTTGCTTTACCAGTTTGAAATCGGCTGGGACGGCCCTTATCCATCCGGTAATTTCCGGGTAGCGGTAGCCGCGTTCTTTGCACAACTCAACTGCTTTTCGGTCACGATCTGAATATAGAAACAACTCTGATTGTCGAATTAAACCGGTATCTCCGTCAATCTTGTGCAAAAAGTCAAATATTTTGACAATCTGCTCCGGAGTATACGGAGGCCGGGACTGCTGACCGTCCCTGAACGTGGTATCTGTTACCCAAATGTTTTCCGGAATCTCGCACTTTTCACCCTCTTTATCGAAAGTAACCTTCGGAAACTGAGTGTAAGGAAATATCTCTCGATACAAATTAGGTCTTTCTACGTCAATGAGTTTATATTTCTTCGTGGACATAATTCCTCTCGGTCTTAGAAAAAATTGATTGTTTTTACCATCCGCCGCAGGCGGATTCTCCGCCAGGAGTCCTCCGTAAGGAGTCCC
>JAFGRL010000195.1 GCA_016935195.1 Sedimentisphaerales bacterium | reverse complement strand
AAGGCGAGGAAGAATATCTATTGGCTGATATAGATGAGGGTATGTACGTAGATTTTGAGGATTTGGCGAGATTGGTTAAGAGATGGTTAAGTGGTTATCAGGATTAAAGAACCGAGGTATGGGATTATGAAGTTGGCTAAGGTTTTTACAAAGAAAGAGGTTGTTGCGGTTATCTGTTGTGCAGGTTTTCTGATAGCCAATTTAGGTGCGATTGGCGCACACGGCAGAAGAAAGGCCAAGGAGATAATATGCCTGTCTAACTTACAGAATTGGGGCTTTGTATTTTTAAATTATGCCAGCGACAATAACGGTTATTTGTTTGAACACAAATCTGGATATGGAGAAGCTCCCGATACGCCATACTGGTATGTGCTATTGAAGCCCTATTATGGAGCCACCAAGCTTCTGTTGTGTCCTGAGGCAACTTTACCTACATTAGATGCATCAGGTAACGCAACCGGTGCTGTGCAGCCGTTTGCTGCCTGGGGTATCATTCCAGAAGGATGGAATATACCGCCGGGTTATTATGGCAGCTACGGTTTGAATTACTGGGTGTGCAACGAAAACACTGAACCATATTGGCAGTCGGCAAATGTGCCGGAAGCTGATACCGTCCCTGTCCTTGCTGATTGTTGGTTCACCTGTTCAATAGCACTGGATTGGTGTCCCCCGCCGCCTTATAATGGACACATAGACGCAACAGATTCTGGCCAGATGGGCAGATATTGCCTCAACCGTCATGAGGGGAAGATAAACAGTGTCTTCTTAGATGGTTCCGCTCGAAAAGTGGGCCTTAAAGAATTGTGGGCTCTAAGATGGAGCAGGGTTTTTGACACAAGTAATGCGTACACGATAGCTGGTCATGGTGGTGATAGCGCTGCCTGTAAAGAGGTATGGGATTCTGTAGCACCATGGATGAGTAATATGCCTGAGTACTGAAGAATTGATTTTCCATAAGAAAACAGCATTTGTTGAACCGACTATATTGTAGGATTGGTTATGATATTTAAAAACTTTCTACACAAAAAAGATGTAGTCGTTATTTCTATCTCTATAGCTTTTCTGCTGGCCAGTCTTGGGGCGATAGGCGCACATGGCAGAAAAAGGGCCAAGGAGATGCTATGTCTGTCAAACCTTCGCCAGTGGGGCCTAATGTGGCAGATGTATACCGGGGATAACAACGGCTATTTCCATAAGGGGCGCAAAGTGAGCGGTGTTGATAAGGATTGTTGGGTATATGTCCTTGAAAATTATCACGACAGAAATCAAAAGATTCGCTGCTGCCCGGAGGCAGCTACGCCCTTCACGGACAAAGATGGTAATTACACAGGTGTTAGGAATCCCTGGGGAGCCTGGGGAATGATAGGACCCTGGTGGACGGGGGGTGGCATTAAAGATGCATACTATTACGGCGGTTATGGGATAGAAGATCATCTTAAAAATACCGGCTATAGCCATAACTGGAACCACTGTAACCATCCAAGTGCTGATAATATACCGGTTATGACGAGCTGTTTTTTTATCAGCGGCGTGCTCCTAAATAGCGGCCAAACGCCGGGCATAGAGGCTGCCATTGAGCCTTCTTATTATGATGGTGAATATAGAGACCCCCCCAGCGGTCTTGGTCAGATGACTCGGTTTTGCCTGAATCGTCATAATGGAAAGGTAAATGTACTTTTTATGGACTGGTCAGTGAGAAACGTAGGCCTTAAAGAGTTATGGAAACTGAAGTGGTGCAAGGGATGGGACACGGAAAATGCCTGGACGCTGGCCGGTAATGGCGGAAATTACGATGCGACTTACCAGCGGTGGGCGGACTGGGGGGATGGCTGGATGACGGATTTCAAGATTTACTGAATAACATATATTGTATTTGTTGACTTAACCGGAAGTTCCAGCTTCGTAGTTTATCTTTTGCACCATCGACGGATAAGAGTCGATAAACACATCTGTAACATCGATTGGGTTGAATTTGATTTTCTCGAAAATTTCCTTTTCTAAACTGTATATCATCGGGTCAACTCTTGAGGTATTAATTTTGCTTTGGGCTAATGAGCCGTGCAGATGAACATTTCTTTTATGACCTTCGCTTAATCGTTCTTCCAAGGTGGATATTTTATCGTGCATAACTCGTGCATCGGCATAGAAAAGGATTTTTTCTTCCCAGGTATTGGGCCTGTCTTTTTCAGTTAACATCGCCAGATAGTTGTGTCTTTTGATAACAAGGGCAAGTAAAGGCCAATCGTCTCTCAGAATTTCATAAGCGGCGTCCTCATGGCACATATGGCCGTATTTTGCCCTTATCTGTGTCCATATTTTTCTGTCTTCTTTTGTGACGGCTTGTTTGAATTTTCTGTAGTCGAGTTCTTCGAAATCACAAACTCTTACGAGGTCGTGGAGAATGGATGCCCTTTCAACAAGCTCAACATCAACCGGCAGAGTATTTTCTTTTAGTCTTTCAGCCAGGAAAACCGCCAATTTGGCTACGGCCAGACTATGTGCCACGATGTGTTCTGGAACACGATACTTTTTTAACAGCCCAAAACACTGCTGCCGTGTTGGGAGTTCAGATTTTTGCATTTATCATTTCCGCCACTTTTTCCCCTGATTTTAGCATACCGCCAAATATAGGCCCCATTCTCGGCAGATTGAAAACGGCGCAGACACTCATTCCAGCAACATAAAGGCCAGGGTAAACTTCGCCGGCCTTTTCAACAACGCCTGCTTCGGCGCTTTCGACATCCATAAAGCCTTCTTTTAATTCTTTCGGGAAAATCTGTGGTTTTCGCTGCTTTAGCATGTTTACAATCTCTGCGGGGTGGCCGGTTGCATCGATAAGGTATTTTGAGGATATACAAAATGGGTCTATATGGAGTCCCGCCATTTTAATTGGTGTGCTGTTGACGACAGCTCCCTGGACGGCATTGTTCTTTATGATAATATCTTCTGCCTCAGTTAAGTTAAATATAACGGCACCGGCCTTTATGGTTTGGTATGCAAGGGCAGTGGCGAATTCAATTGCGTCTGCTAGGTATAGATTGTCTGACTTTTCAGTTGTGATAGCTAGTTCATCGAGGATGTCTTTTTCTTCAAAAACAACCACATTGTACCCTGCAGCTCCACCCCATATGCCGCCACCTGTTGAAAGTTTTCTTTCGATTATGATTGTCTTGGCCCCCGCTTTAGCAAGGAAATATCCTGCAGTCAGGCCTGCAGGCCCGGCACCTACGATAACAACATCGTTATCAAGATGCTCTAAAAGGCGATTGTGATATTCTGCTATAATTGTCCGTGAGATTTCAATTTCCTTCATTTTTTTGCCCTTCATAGAAAGTTTTAAGACATTAAAAAAGCACTGCCGCAAGGGGAGTGCTTTTTTATTATCAACATTTGCCTCCCTTCGCAGGCATTAACCTGATCAGGTTCAAGGGTTACCCCACAAACAGTGGGTTTCTCAGCTTTTTGCCGAACAAAATTTCGGCTTTTAGCTCCCCTGGCATACTAAGACTACAGCGCCATTGAAGATTTTGCAAACAAATATATCATTTCAGCTTATTTCATTGATTCAAATCAATCATATGCGCAGGTAGTTGGGTGATGGATTGTGAAAAAATTATGGGATTTGGGGGGTGATGCGGATAGCCTACAGCGGATAGCGTGGGGAAATTAAATATCGAAATGACAATGCAAAATTCAAAAATTACAAAAGAAGGCACCAAACACAAGCAATGGCAGCGCAAATGATAAGTGCATAAGTTGCTTATGTCTTATGTGCTTATGTTCTTTTTGATTTTTAATCTTTGATTTTTTGTCCGTAAAAGCGTTTTTTACACTAAGTTGAGCTGTAGTATTAAACACTTTTACTCGTCAAGTTGAGCATCTTCTTTAATATCCGGGACAAATTCAATTAAGTCACCAGGTGTGCAACTAAGGGCCTTGCACAATTCGTTTAAGGTGGAAAAACGAATCGCACGGGCTTTGTTGGTTTTAAGGATAGATAAGTTATTAACTGCCAAATCAGTAGCCTCGGCCAAATCCTTAAGCTTCATCCGCCGATCCAAAAGAACATAATCAAGTCGGGTTCGAATCATTTTTTATCCCTCTCAGACCAGCGTTTTATATTCTTCAATTACCGGCAGAATCCGTTTCAGAATCTGCGCCACGCAGACAAGGATCAAAACCTTCGCGACTGTCGGCATCATCAAAGGTTGCCCCAGCAGAACTCGCCACTCTACCCGTTCAAGGCTCATCACAAAAAACCGCCATCTCCACATCGCCCAAAAAACACTAAGCCCTGCGAAAACATAGAGTATCTTTTCCCCGCAACGAAGCATCAGGCCAGGCCGATATGCTTTATCGAACACATACCTTGCCAATTGCCCTAACATTACTGCCGCTAAACCAACAAACACAAAATCAAAACTGAACCCCGATATTACCGTAATCGCCTTTTCCATATCTTCAAATGCGGCGCCGTCTCTTCCATAGTCAGGCCCGCTGGCCAGATATATGAACCACATTACCCCCCAGAATATCAGCAGCCAACCGACCACCTGCACCGCCCCCGTAAAAAACCGCAGCAAAGGCCTCTTCTCCTTGACCTGCTCATCACTAACTTCAACCTGTTTCTGTTCCATTTCATCATTCATAAGGTTTCTCCTTTAGACCAGCGTTCGAGATTCTTCAAACATTGGCAGCAATCGCCTTAGTACCTCAGCTACTCCAATCAGTGCCAAAAGTTTTACCAATATGAATATTACCAACATAATTAGACGTAGAGGGAAGTCATAAGGTTCGTTAAAATGGGAAAGCACCTCTGTCGCACCCCTCCAACAATAATAGCCGATTAGAATAGCGGTGTATGTGTAAAGCAATTTGTCAGCATTACGCAAAATCCAATCAGGCTTGTGATCTGTTCTGAGCAAGTACCTGATAAGTTGCGCCATACCAAGAACAAGTAAACCGGTGGGGAGTCCATTAGTAAATGTTCCCCATGGCACATCGTGTTGGTAGTAGCGGTAAAACTCATCCCAGTCAGCAATTCTCGTAGCCAATGCGAAGGAATGTCCAAGTGCTGCCAAAAATGCCAGGGCTAAAAACATCCAGCCACCGATCCGCATTACCCAGTAATAGAACAGCAGCAGTTTTCTGTTTTTCTCAATAAAAGTCTGTATCATAATTTTTTCTCCTTAATAAGTTACGTGTAATTATTAACGAATATCATTGATTTGTCAACCATAAAAATAAATATTTGCGTATTTTTTTAGAATTCAGGTATAGGGTAGATGTGAGAGTGAAAAATTTTAAATAATTTAATATTTTCTTGCATATATTTATCTATGGTTTTATATAATTAAACATATATTGAACTTTTAAAGTTTTTTCGTGTGCATGAAGCTAAATTCATGAAAATATTGCCTACAATCTGTCCGGCGTGTAAGAGTCAGTTAAAGGTAAAGATTCTTTTCTGCCAGCAATGTGATACGGAAATTCAAGGACAGTATGAATTGCCTGCTCTGACAAGCTTATGTCCTGATGATCAAGCCTTTATACTCGATTTTATCAAATCAAGCGGGTCATTAAAAGAGATGGCAAAATTATTAGGCCTAAGTTATCCCACGGTTCGCAACCGTTTAGATGAAATAATAGAACGTGTGAAGTCTGCCGAAAATCCTGATAAAAATAACAGAAAGGGAAAACCATGATTAAAAATTCTGCTAACCCTACGGCCAAAACCACTATCTCTTTGAGCCAATATCTTTTTAATCCCTTCAGAACACTGGCTGGTTCTAAGGCACTTTTTTTAGGTGCAGCAATCATCTTGGTAACGGCGTTTCTTGGCTTACTCAGCAACACGCACTTTGATGGAGTTCTTGATGTTCATACTGGCCAGGAAGCACCTACGTGGTTGTTCTTCGCCGAAAGCCTGATTGACTGGCTGTGTATGGTTATGTTCTTGTTTTTTTCAGCTCTTATTGTTTCACGGTCACAGTGGCGATTTATTGACATTTTAGGAACTCAAGCCTTGTCCCGTTGGCCGACACTGATAACTGCGTTAGTAATGCTGCCTGATGCGAACCGCAGGTTTGGGGAGTATCTAATGTCAAAGCTTGGCCAAAGTAGTTCGGCGGTGCCAATTAATTCTACGGATCCGGTTATCTTTTTCGTTGCTGCGATAATTGCCCTTTTGATGATAATCTAAATGGTACTTTTGATGTACAAAGCCTATGCCGTATCCTGCAATGTTAAAGGTGCTTAAGCAATTGGAACCTTCATAGCAAGCTTAATCTTGGCTAAAGCAGTCTCCAAAATAGTTGTCATAGCTTTGCTCAGTCGATTTATTTAACTCAATCATAAAAATTAGATTAAAGAATTAAATAATGTCTTTTATTAAGAAACTTGCAAAACTCAATCCTGCCCCTATTGTGCCCCTCCCCTATTCTCGTATGGATGTCACGGCAGAAGTTATAGCCCTGTTGTCACTTCTTTTGAGCTTTCTAACGCTATATCTCAATTGGTCTTCACTCCCCGCAATTATTCCAATTCACTTCAATTTTGCAGGTGAAACTGTCAGAATGGGCAGTAAGAGCGAATTGCTTGAGTTACAGTTCATAATAGCGATGATATACCTACTAATCACGGTTGTAAGCAGATTTCCCAGATGGTATCGCTACCCCTGGAAAATTACTGCTGAAAATGCTTCAAGGCAATACAGCATAGCGCGTTCATTTTTCTTATGGCTTAAAGTATTATGTATGGGCGCGATGTCATTATGTACATGGAGAATTATTCAAGTTGCTTTGTGCAGAACCGAGGGCCTGGGAACTATTTTTGGGCCAACAGTGCTCATGTTATTATTTGCTTTGATTGCAGCCTACCTTCTGAAAGCCATCCGGGCAATAAAAAACTGATAATATTTACGGCTCTTCGGAATAATTTGTGGGCAAGTTCGCAGGCTGCTCTGGCCTGGGCAAATTTATGCCGTTTGCCCAACCTGTTTTTCCCAGTCCAGGAGGAATATTTTTTGTGTACCAAAAAATATTCCACAAGAACACAACGTAAACCATTCAACAACAAAGAGTTAAAAAATGCCAACCTAAACAGATGCTCACAAATTATTTTCAAGAGGCATTTTTTTCAGGTACCTGCGCTTTTGATCGATCAAAAGCGCAGGGGGTGTGGTTAGTTTTGAGTGTTGTCCTCCTTGGGAGTCCTTACGGACTTGGGACACCTTACGGAGAGTTTTTAGTTTTGAGTTATGGGGAATGGGGAATTTAGAGGTAGATTATGGTACGGGAGTCGGGGATAGTGGATCCACAGGGAATTTGCCTAAATAAATCCATGTGATCAGCGACAATTATTCTTACCTTCCGGCGACAATTAAAAGTTCCGGATAAGTTGAAGTCATAATAGACTATCCGAATTTCCTTAAGTTAGGGGATTTCGGATGGTTACTAACAAACAGGTAAGGAGATTGTTTGCAATGCAGAATAAATATGAATACCAATATCAGGCGGCTGGTATTAGCGGTAAAACCGCCCATAAGTACCTAAAAAAAGGCAAATTACCCAGCCAATGCAAAGTCGAGCACACCTGGCCGACACGGCAGGATCCGTTTGCTGATGATTGGGTTTTTGTCGAGCAGATGCTGGAAGACACTCAGGGTACATTAGAAGCCAAGACCATCTTCGAATATCTTCAGCGGGCACACCCTGGCAAATATCACAATGGCCAACTCCGTACTCTACAGCGTCGAATCAAGGCATGGAAGGCTCTGTACGGTCCGTCAAAAGAGATTTTCTTTTCACAGCTATATTATCCAGGTCGATGGGCTTGCTCGGACTTTACGAGCATGAACAAGCTTAATATTACGATTGCCCAACAGCCATTCGAACATCTATTCTATCATTTTGTGCTGTGCTATTCGAACTGGCAGGCTGGTCGGATATGTTTTTCTGAAAGCTTTGAAAGTCTCTCGCTCGGCATTCAGGATGCTTTATGGAAATTAGGCGGAGTTTTAAACCCTCACCGAACTGACAATCTTACAAGTGCCGTACACAAGGTTGGTCATCCTGACATTTTTACGGACAAATACCGGGCTCTTGGGAAACATTATGGTTTTTAATCATCAAAGACCAACCCTGCAAGTCCCCATGAAAACGGTGATGTTGAAAAGAGCAACGATCTTTTCAAGAAAGCTGTTGACCAGTCCCTGATAATTCGCGGCAGCCGTGATTTTGACAATGTTGAAGAATACGCCCAGTTCCTTCAAAAGATCATAGACCGCATGAACGCCAATTGTAACAAACGTTTTTCCGAAGAGCTCGAGGTGCTTAAAGAGCTGCCTAATCGGCGGTGTGGTGATTGCAGTATCAAGCAGGCAAATAAGGAATACCTCAAGATATTAGAATTAGCTGCAAAGGAAGATGAATCTCTTGTCAATGAAGTGTTGCGATTACCGATAAATCTTGAAGAAGAGATTGGCTTTGAAAAAGTTAAACGGTTTATCGACTCCAAACAAAAGCCTCCTGAACCTACGGCAGTTTATATCGAACCGGTGGACATCAATGGTTATGATATGTTGTTAGAGACACCTCAGTGTGTATGCGTATGAACAAACAACGGTATGAACGAGGCAGTGTACTGATAACAAGTAATCTGCCGTTCTCAAAGTGGGAAATTATCTTCAAGGACCCGATGACAACGGCTGCTGCGGTCGACAGACTGGTCCATCACAGTGTGATATTAGAATTGAATGTACCCAGCTACCGAGCCGAACAAGCCAGAAAGCGAAAATATAAGGATATGTAATATCCGAAATTCTGCCCCCCCATGGGGGGCACCCCAAGGAAACATTAGTTCATGGGAGAGTTATGATAACCGAAGGGAAGAAAGAATTGTCGTTGAAAGGAAATTATAGTTGACGCTGGACAACACTATCTGCAGGTGCCGAAAGAGTTGTATGATAAGGTTGCTGAGGCGGATGCTGCTGCCACAAAAATCCCCAAAAGCGCCACAAAAACTGCCACAAAATCAGAAATTTCACATTCCCCTAAAAATTAAAGCCTTCACAAGTTGTTGTTTTACAAAGGCTTATGTTAATGGGCGGTATTGGACTCGAACCAACGACCTCCTGCGTGTCGAGCAGGCGCTCTAGCCAACTGAGCTAACCGCCCAGGTTTCACCAAGACAATATCTTCTGCTATAGCACTTAACTACAACCAAATTGTAATTATAATATAGTAACACTTTTTAATTATATATTCACATAACTGTGTTTCAGAACTTTTATCACAATAGAGTTTGACTCGTCAATACAAACACATTCACACAGATTTGAAATCATTTTACAGCCAACAGGACAGTATTGCAAGAAAATTAAGGGCAAACTTTACTATTTCGGAAACGACAATATAAGCGCTCTGCAAGAATATCTCCAACAGTCGACTTACCAGCACAGGAAAGTATCATAATAAATAACAGCTTGACAATAAGCAAAGAATTGATAAGAATATCATTGGTTGCCGAAACAGAAATAGGCTCTGTAGAGGTGCAACATACCATGGATAGTTAACTCAAGGCGGCGAATTATCGTTGGGATGGCAGTTATCTCCCTGCCGTGGCTATCTTAGGTCAATGGTGGTTACCGCCTTGAATACTGGGATGAGAAAAAGCGAGATCCTTACGCTGAGGTGGAAAGATGTGGCCCTTCGAAACCGTAAGGTTACTGTAAGAAAGCCGAAGGATAATGAGATAAGAGTGCATTATGCCAACGTAGCTCAACGGTAGAGCTCTGGTTTTGTAAACCAGTGGTTGTCGGTTCGAATCCGACCGTTGGCTTTAATTCGTGAATCGTGATTTGTTATCCTGATATTCGTGGATTAGTCCGCTATGGTAGCTAAAGGCGCAGACCACTTGGCAGAAAAAATCCGGGAAATTGCCCGTGCTTATGGCGTGCCTATTGTAATAAAGCCGGAATTAGCCAGAACAATATATTCGACGGTCAAGCTCGGCGATGTTATACCGCAAACACTATACGCGGCCGTGGCAGAGGTATTGGCTATGATCTATCGCCTGCGGCACAGGAAAATGTAAAACATTTTTTCGTAAAAAAAGTATTGTCGCCAAGACTCTAAGAGGCTCTACGCAAAACCCGGTTTGTCATCTCGAAAAGCGTGCTTTATGTCAACTATATTTTTAAGTCATTTATATCATTATCTTTATGGTTTTCACCCAAGTCATCTCTTCGCCGTCAAAGGCGGCATGAGTTTCTT
>JAFGRL010000194.1 GCA_016935195.1 Sedimentisphaerales bacterium | reverse complement strand
CCCCTATTTGCGGGCCGACCTACTTGCAATCCCTGACCCATAAATCCCATCCTTGAGCAAAAGTAATATATACCTATCTAACTTGTGTTAGCCGCAGCCCCGATGAATAAAGGAACTTACATATTTTTACCACCCAAATGCTAATACGTCAACGTCCATACAATATATATATCGTCATTATAGTGATATATACTGTAGTTATAAAAAGAATTTTCCATAATTTTGTTATTCGTCTGCGGCATTTTTACATTTAGTAAAGCTATTATGATATGGTTTGCACTAGGCCGGAGGATTAGAAACCCTTGGATATAACTTATAAGTGTACCTTATAGAGTATCAAACATCAACATTTTAGTATAATTTTCCTTTGATTTCCTATCATATAGCCGCATAATGGGATTGTATTTTAGGGTTTACCTAATATACCGAAAAAGAGACGGAGAAGATGGAGAAAAGGACCACATCTGTATATTCTGTTTTTAGTTCAAGCCGTACGGCTAAAGTTACGCGCAGAAACATTAACAATTTTTTGAGGAGGTAGAGTGATGAGAAGTAGAAATGTAACAATTTGGGTGATGATGTTGATTTGTTTGTCTGGTATGTGTAAAACAACTATGGTTGAATGGTCAATTGATGATGGTGGTAACGGTCATTTCTATGAAGCAGTGCTTGCAACTGATGGTATCGATTGGGAAAGTGCTAATGTGGCTGAAATAGAAGCGGGAGGCTATCTTGCAACCTTGACGTCCGCAGCAGAAAATGCCTTCGCTTTCGATCTTGTAAAAGATGATATAAACTTTTGGCATGGTGTTCCGAATTCGCATAATCCCAGTTTCATTTATTGGGAAGGACCGTGGCTCGGCGGCGTCCGAGAACCAGACGGGACTTGGGGCTGGGTAACAGGGGAACCTTTCATCTATACGAATTGGGCTCCTGGCGAACCAACAGATGTTCCTGCTGCTGACCGACTTGCATTCTTTGGGTATGGTTCAATTGCTAATCCTGAATGGAATGATGATAAACACGGCGAGTCGTCTTATAAAGGTTATATTGTAGAATATATCCCCGAACCCACCACGTTTTTACTTCTCGGCCTCGGTGCGGTGATGGTGAAAAGAAGCCGAAAATAGAAAGTTCATCGCTGGCATCACAGAGATTGGGGTCAATCTAAGCGACCGAAGTCGATTACTTTGCTGCTTTATTTACTGTTTATCCTCCTCGTTGCCGATGACATAACCGGCACCGCCGCCAATTGCTCCGCCAACTACAGCTCCTCCAACACCGCCGGTTGCTGCACCTATAACTGCACCACCAATTCCCCCGACAGCAGCATATGTCTGGGCATTATTCGCACAGCCGCCAATGAGCATCGAACCAAGACCAAGAACAACTATCATTGAGATTATTAACAGTCTTTTAGCCATTTTTTGCTATTACCTCCTGAAAATATGACCCAGTATTTTAGTGTCCTTTTACAAATTATAACCCATAATCTAATAAATTCCAAAATGGTAATGCCTTTTTCTTCATCTTTTACTGCTCGTCCTATGTTTGGTGATGTTGAGAAGAAGGACAATTATGTGGTAAACGTTTACGAGAAGGCACTCCAGAGGTTGTAGGAGGGGTCGTAGATATTTACATAACGATATAAGCCTTAACTTTTGTTACTGTTACCGCCCAAGCACGGTAAGTATAATAACAATTACTCCTACCGCCATAATAGCCAGCCCCATAAGTAGTTCCGCTCGGCTTATACCCTTTCTGCAGCAGGCCATCTTGCCCGTATTTAAATATCGTGTGAACAACCTTGGTATATTTGGCGAATTCATAGTATCTCATAATAGAATATAGAAAGTACTTGATGAGCTTTCCATCAGCGTAATCCTGATTTGTGGCGTAGAAATTGCTTGCCCAGAGAATCTCGGAAGAACGGCCCCAAGAGGTGTTCTACCTGCTCGGCCTCGGTGCGGCGATATTAAGAAGGAAAACAGTTAGAAATTGGGTGGGGCAGGGGGCCCCCTGCGGACTGGCTACGGAGAACAAATCGGCATTTGGCGGGGTAGATAATTATAGAAGCAAGATGATAAAAAGCAGGAAGAAAAGATAAATATGTTATTAGGCTTAACAGGTCAGCAGAGAATGCAAAATTCAAAAGGCTTAATATTGCAGGACAGGGATGCTGCTTTGCGGCTTACGGTGGAACAGCGATTAAAGAAGCTGGAGCGAGACAACGTGGTCCTCCATGACACTATCGGTATCCTTCACAAAATTATAAAAGAACAAAGGCAGCTTATCTGCGATTATATTTCGCAAAAACTGGTGTTGGCAGAGTGCCCTGAAACCGGCTGTAAAACGAATGGTCGGCCTGTTGAGGAAATATATACGTTCGTATGCAGCAGGAGATTCGATAAGATTGAAAAGGATATCAGAAAATTAGCCAAATTGAAGAACCACTTAGGTTCTGATTAATGGCCGAGCTATGTGTAAAAATTAATGCACCCCGGCCGTCTCTAACTTCCAAGGGTTAAAAGCACTATATCAAGGAAAGTAACCGTTAATGGAACAATACGCTGAGTTGAAGCTGTACCGCCCAGCTCAGCGATGTAAACTTCCTTAGCCCGTGTGTTTTTGATTATTTTGTCGATGGTACCCAGATAAATGGTTCAAAGGATTTTTGGGGGTTCGTCAACGCTTGTTGAGGGGGTTTTCTAAAAGCCTGGAGTAAAAATCTTGGCGCCAATTATGTGATAACTTGTAAACTCACGTTAGGGCAGTTATGATAAGGCAGCCTTGTTGTAATTGGCAGTTAAGGGAATATAATAGTAAATGTGGCACTATGGCTGCAGAGAATCTTTGTAAAGACTCGAACGAACTCTGGATTAATTGTTCAAGGGTTGCTTACTTATGGGCTCAAAGGTGTATTTTATTGAAGCGTCCATTAATGACGGTCAGGAGCTTATCTCCGACAAGGCCGTCAGGCTCTTTAAGGCAGGTGGTTTTTCAGACTGTTTTCAAGAAAACGATTTCACGGCAGTCAAGGTTCACATCGGCGAAGGCGGGAATACTACCTATATAAAGGCCCTGTACATAAAAGGACTGGTGGCTGAACTACTTGCACTGAAGACAAAGCCCTTCATTACTGATACCAGCACTCTTTATGTCGGCAGAAGACACAACGCCATTGACCATGCTATTCTCGCAGAAGAACACGGCTTTTGCCCCGACGTTCTTGGCATACCTTTTATTTCCCCTGACGGCCTGTTCGGGACAGCAGAGACCTCTATCAAAATAAACGGACAATTAAATAAAGATGTATCAATTGCATCTGACATAGTAAGAAGCCAGTCGATTCTCTCAGTGGCACATTTTACAGGCCATATTATCACCTGCGCTGCCGGAACGATAAAAACACTTGGCATGGGCTGTGCAAGTCGAAAAGGAAAAATGCGGCAACACGCTTCTCTCAAGCCAAGCATAAGCGATGATTGCAGGCGATGCGGCGAATGCGTCAAATACTGTCCGGAAGGAGCAATCACCCTCGATGATATCAAAGCACATATCGACAAGGATAAGTGCATCGGCTGTGCAGAATGTGTTGCGGTCTGTCGTTTCGGTGCGGTAAAATATGACTGGGGTGCCGAGAGCCAACAGATACAAAAGAACATTGCCGAGCATGCGCTGGGTGCGCTTAACGGCAAAAAGAACAAAGCGGTGTTCTTCAATTACATAATATCGGTAACAAAGGACTGCGATTGTTTTAAGACACCGGATATGCCTAAAATGGTTGATGATATAGGGATAGCTGCTTCCACCGACCCTGTCGCCGTTGATAAAGCGGCAATAGATATGGTCGAGAAAAAAACCGGGGAAAAACTTGGCGAATTGCTGGAAAATAATAAACTTAATCCATTCTGGCAAATCAACCATGCCGAGCAAATCGGCTTAGGCAGAACCAAATATGAGCTGATAGAGCTGAATTAGGCGAATTACTGAAACCGAGGGCTAAAGATGTCATTAGGACAGATAATAAGAAATAAGCGCGAGCAGCTAAAATTAACACTCGATGAAGTTAGCAGCCGTTCCGGCTACTCAAAGCCTTATCTTTCGACCATTGAAACAGGAAAGGCCAAAAATCCTCCCAGTGACAACCTGTTAAGAAAGATTGAGGAAATACTGCAGTTCGAAACGGGCCTGTTAGTACACATTGCACATATGGAGAACCTGCCCAGTGATGTCCGTTACGGCTATGAGTCGTCAGAAGCAGAGAATAAGAAATGGCGACAAATTATCAAAAAACTTCTGGAACATAAATCTGATTTGACACAGCTTGACAGCCTTATTGCCGAGGGCGAATTGGCCATCGAAAAAAGCAAAACATCCCTTTCGGCCGGCCAGCTTGTGCCGGTAATTAACAAGGTCGCAGCAGGCTATCCGGCAGATTTCAATGATTTGGATTATCCAGTTGGTATAGCGGATGACTATGTCCGCTGTCCCGACCTGCACGACCCAAATGCCTTTGCAGTGCGAGTTGTCGGCGACTCAATGGAACCAAAATTCCGTCAAGGCGATATTGTCGTCTTCTCGCCCGCAGTGGAAGTTCACAACGGAGATGACTGTTTTGTTCGTTTCACAGCCCCACACGAAACTACCTTTAAAAGGGTTTTCTTCGAGCCGGATGATAAAATGCGACTTCAGCCGAGAAATGAGAAATACTCTCCCACAATCACTGACGGCAGCCGTATCAACGGCCTGTATCGGGCTATCGTAAAGTATGAAAAATTGTAGAGTCTATTTTTGAGAATTTGGACAATTGTATAGTTTGCTTAACTGATAGTCTGCCCAGCTACCGCTAAAACCAATGCGAATACTCTTGATGCTCCGGCATCCTTCAAAACTTTCGCACACTCATTTAGCGTTGCACCGCTCGTCTTTATATCATCAACAAGGCATATATTCCGACCAGCAAATTTATGTCCACGGCGAACTGCAAAAGCGTCTCGGACGTTCCTGGCGCGTTGAGTGAAACTGGCCATCGAAGGCTGGGATTTGGTATAACGAACTCTGACAAGGTCAGTGCTGACTTTTGCTTTTGGATGGTTCAGGTTTCTGGCAGTAATAAAAGACTGATTGTATCCCCGAATTAGCCGTTTTAACCAGTGAAGCGGAACGGGTATGAAAATATCAATGTTGTTGTAAAAGCTGCTGTTTTGCAAAGCCGAATTTGCTAAAAAAGTCAGTATGTGGTCCAGTTCAGTTTTGCCGTTTTTGAATGCCAGGATCATCTGCTGCATGGCCTTTGTATAAATTCCTGAGCGAGCTATTGCGTCAAAATGGAACTTCTCAGCTCGACAGTTGGCACAGATGCCTTCGATAATGCTATAACCGCTTACATTCCGGCCGCATCGTGGGCAATAATCCCCACTGGTACAGGCCAGCATCTCCTGCCAGCAATCCCTGCAAAGACCATTGTCATCTTCGCTGATGCTTCGCTTGCAAACTATGCAAACCGCAGGCCAAAGAAGCTGATTGACTGCGTGTTTAATTAAGGTCATACGCGCTTGGCCGGAGAGTTTTTTCCTTCGCTGTTGCTTGCGTCAAAAGTATAGACGACGAACAAAATGTTTATTTTTATCCCTACCCTCACAGGCGTGTTGCCCAAATAGTTAGGGGAAATACACTATCTTCTAATGTTAACTTTTCTTTTTATCCGTTATAATAGCTCCATAAATTAATTGCAAGGAGATAGTTCCTATGATGGGTAAACAAAATCAATTAGAGCCCAAGCTGTTTTATCACGGCCTCTCGCTTGACAGAAGGAGTTGAAAGAGCACAAATTCACAATCTGATGATCGCAGCTACACAGGAGCTGCGCAAACTGATGCGTCATATCGGCCGCAAGCCCGTCATGCAGCCATCCAATTTTGCATTGAGTTTGCGTTTATTAGCCAAATTTTTCTCGCATAGGCCATTTTTACCGTCAAGATAGTTTTTTCAGCCATAGTGTGAGCCAATATTATTTTTTCGAAGAGCGATTCGGCAAAAATTGTAAATATAACATTTCATCTCAAATTTTGGCCTGAAAACACAATTGGGCAACCCGCCCTCGCGGTCGGGGCTTGGAATTTGGTTTTTTGACAACGGCATCAATTTTTAACCAATCCCAACAATTTTTCTCAATGAACAGCGCTGTTTGAGGCGAAAAATCCACCATTTTTGAAAAAAAGTGACAAAATAAGAAATAAACACTTGACGTATGTTAGATATTATACTAATATTATAATTGTGTTTAGTGTCCAGTGTAACTCAAAGTCGTCTTCCAGTGCTCAACAACAGATGGATAACAGCTCGATTAGAAAGGCTGTTTTTATCTTCTTTGTTGTAAGAATCGATGTTTTCGAGCAGCCAAACCCAACGTTTTGGATACGTCGACAGCAGGGCAGGATATGAAGAGAATTCATGAGAATATCTCCGACGAGGCCCTGAAAGAAAGAAATGTTTATCGCGACAGGATAGACCTTTTACGCTGCAGGGCATCGCTTTTAACCGGCAAGGATAAGCTGCTTATGACAATGTACCTAAATAACGGCAACAGCTTTCGGCAGATGGCAAGACTGGCGGGGGTAAATGAAGTATGTATTGCCAGAAGAATTCACAAAATCACAAAAAGACTCATCGATGGCCAATATATAACCTGTCTGCGAAACCGGCATCTGTTCAGCGATGAAGAGATGGCTGTCGCAAAGGACTATTTTCTTCTGGGCATTTCAATGAAAAAGATAGCTATCAAGCAGAACTTAACATTCTACCAGGTCCGCCGGACACTAAAGAAGATTCAATCGCTGGTGCAGATAAATGAAGGCGGGCCTGACAGGTTCAGGAAATTAACCAAAAGGCTAAATAGCTCAAAGGCTAAATCGGCCTTGAAAAAGAAAGCTCAAGGATAGTTGATGGCTAAGTATTGCATATCAAAAAAGTTTGACTTCTCAGGTAAAGAAACAGCTAACGTAGCGGCGGTGATGAAGATGTTCGGCCTGACAAAGGAAAAGCTCACCGAAGCTGCCGTAGAGCATAGCTGCAGCTTAGAAGTAAAAGCCGGCGACATTGTTTACATAACTGGACCTTCCGGTGCCGGCAAAAGCGTTCTATTGAAAGAGCTCGAAAGAAAAGTGCCGACCAGAGACAGAGTCAATCTGAATAACATTGGCCTTTTTGATGACAGGGCGGTGATTGATTGTCTGGGTTTAGACTTTCTGCAGAGCCTTCGGATGTTAAGCAAAGCGGGGCTAAGTGATGTTTTTTGCCTGTTAAATAAGCCTGTATATTTAAGCGATGGCCAGAAGTATCGGTTTCGCCTGGCGATGGCACTTGCCGCTTCAAAGAAGTTTATATTTGCCGATGAATTCTGCAGCAGTCTCGACCGAATAACCGCTGCGGTCATCTCGTGTAATATCCGCCGGTTCGCAGATCGGCACAAGGCGATATTCATACTGGCAGGTTCCGCCGAGGATATATTGATAGACCTTGAGCCTGATGTGGTTCTGATTAAAGAGCTCGTTGGGACGACTCGTGTTATCTATAAAAGCAACGGCGTATAAAGATGAAGAAGTGTTCAGTCACCGAAGATATAAGAATTGTTAAGGGCAGGATCGAAGATTACCGCAGGCTCAGCCGGTATCACTATCGCGATGCAAGGCTCGGGCCTTTCGCAGAAATCTTTGCGATGAAGTTTGTCAGTACCAGATGGGGTATCTGTTCCAAAAGCCCGTTCGCAGTCATCGTTTATGCTATGCCCAGTATCGGCCTGGAGCTTCGTAACAAAGCTACCGACAATTTCTTTGTCGGCCTTGATAAAGCAGCACGGATGCTGCTTATAAACAAAAACATCAGGTGTATCAGCAGAGTTATTGTTGAGCCGAGGCTTCGCTCGCTCGGCTTGGCAAGTCATCTTGTGCAACAAACAATGCCGAAAATGAACGTCCCTGTCATCGAAGCACTGGCGGTGATGGGGCTGGTTAATCCTTTCTTTGAAAAAGCAGGTATGAGCTGCTACAAGGCGCCTCCGCCAAGTCGCTGTGTGCAGCTAATCGAAGCCTTTAGTATCATCGGCATAGAAGCCGGTCAGCTTCTCGATGCACAGAGCGTGCAGCAAAGAATTGAACGATTATCCAAAACAGAAGCAGAATTCATCGAGAGCCAAATACAGGACTTTCTGCAAAGTTACGGCAAGAGGCGCCTGATGAGCCCTGGGCTGGAGCGGACACGATATGTACTCACCAAGCTGACCGTCAGGCCCGCATATTACATCTGGTTCAATAAAGCTGTGCCGTTGAAAACTTAATACTTTGTGACATTTGATATGAGAAATTGTCATTGCGAGGAGCCAGGCGACGAAGCAATCTAAGACTCTTATAAATAAGAGATTGCCACGGCCCTTCGGGCCTCGCAATGACATTGAGTATGAAAAGATAATTATTCAACATTATGGTAAATGAGATTCAACAAATTTCTTTGACAAATCTTATTGCTCATCCGGGCAATCCCAACAGGATGAGCAGGGCAAACTTTGCAAAGCTTCTTTGCAACATTGAAAGAGCCGGCCGATATGAGCCATTGGTGGTTCGCCCACACCCAAAGCAAAAGAATTATTACCAGATAATCAACGGCCATCAT
>JAFGRL010000193.1 GCA_016935195.1 Sedimentisphaerales bacterium | reverse complement strand
GTTTTTATTTCCGCATACACGCACTTATTCTTATTGTAAGCTGCTCTTTAGCAGCAGTGGCAACCGAGTGGCTGTGTAATTTAGTTCGCAAAAAGCCTAATTCGCTGGGAGATTTAAGTGCGGTTGTGACCGGCATAATACTTGCGCTTTCGCTTCCACCGACTTTACCTCTCTGGGCGGCAATAATCGGAAGTGTTTTTGCTATTGCCATTGGCAAAATGGTTTTTGGCGGGCTCGGTGGCAATATTTTCAACCCTGCTATGGTCGGCCGGGCTTTTCTGACCGCCAGTTTTGGCGTAATGATGACAACCTGGACGGTTCCTGCGACAATTGACGAATCGATGCCAAGAATTGCTGCGGATAATAAGGTTCAGGCTCTTACACAGGCAACACCTCTGGCCTACAGCAAGCAGGCCATAAAATCCGGCCAGGTGGCAGAAATTGCAAACAAACAACTTTGGGCAGCGTTTACAGGCCAAACAGGTGGCTGTCTGGGTGAGACAAGCGCATTAGCTCTTTTGATTGGAGGAGCGTATTTGCTGCTAAGGCGGACAATAAGCCTTCATATCCCAGCGGCTGTTTTGTCATCGGCCTTTGTCTTTGCAGGAGCTGCTTATCTGATAAACCCGGATGCGTACATTTCACCGCTGCTGCATTTATGTAGTGGGGGATTGTTGATTGGAGCGTTTTTCATTGCTACCGACCCTGTTACTGCCCCTCTGACAAAAAAGGGAATGTGGATTTTCGGGGCCGGAGTTGGAACAGTAACAATGCTCATAAGAATTGTTGGTGAGTATCCGGAAGGTGTAATGTTCTCCATACTTTTGATGAACGCTGTAACGCCGTTGATTGACAGACTCTGCAGGCTTACCCCGGCAGGAGGTAAGCCAAGTGGCTAAAATAAAAAATTTCATCCAGCAGAGTTGGCTGCTTATTGTTGCGTCATTTTGCTTTGGCCTGTTGATAGCGATAACAAATGCTGCGTGGTCGCCGCAAATAGAGCAAAACAGAATCGAAAAGATTAACCGCCTGATGAGAGGCCTGCTGCCAAAAGCCGAATGCTTTGTGTTGGCTGCGCAGATTGAAGTAAAATCACCCAAAGGTAAGATAGTTAAAAGCAACATTTATAAGGCCATGCCGCACACAGGCGAATATATTGGTTGGGCTTTTAACGTTGCCGGACCTGGCTTTGCAGACAAGATTGAATTGATGATTGCTGTTGACAGAGATTTTAAAAAAATTGCCGGCCTGGATTGTCTGGCAAGCAATGAAACTCCCGGCTTTGGGGACAGGATAAAAAATAGTTATTTTCGCAGCCAGTTCAAAGGTGCACCTGCTGAGCTTCTTGAGCTTTTTAAAACCGGTAACCCTGAAAAAATAGATTCCGAAATCGTTGCAATAACCGGTGCAACGGTAAGCAGTGAAGCGGTTGTTAAGATAATAAATAACGCAATGAGTCAGGTTAAGACTCAGATGCTAAAAAAGGGATTAATCGGTAATGTCAAATAAATCGCAGGTTTCACCCCAGCTCTATAAGCAGACGCTGCTGGCCGGTCTTTGGCGCGAAAATCCGGTCTTTAGACTGCTGTTGGGTATGTGCCCGACATTAGCAGTTACGGCTGCACTAAAGCCGGCATTGACAATGGGGCTGTCAGTCATTTTTGTACTGCTGTGCAGCAACATTGTGGTCAGCCTGATGCGAAATTTTCTAAAGCCCCATCTGCGAATACTAATGTTCACCCTGACGATAGCTACTTTCGTAACTATAGCAGATTTGTTCTTAAAGGCGTTTGTGCCGAGAATGAGCGAAATGCTCGGCCCATACGTTCCTTTGATAATAGTCAATTGCATTATTATTTGTCGCTCGGAGGCCTGTGCCAGCAAGAATCCGCTCGCTGTCAGCATAATAGATGCTCTCGGAATGGGGGCAGGTTTTACACTCACTCTGTGTGTGCTGGCAACAATAAGAGAGATTCTCGCCACAGGTGCAATCTGGGAGATGAAAGTTATGCCTACTGCTTTCGTTCCCTGGGCCGCTATGAGTATGCCGGTGGGGGCTTTTATAACATTGGGTCTGCTTCTGGGATTAGTAAATGCCATTAGCAGCAAGCGTACATAAGGAAACGAGTATATGGATACATTAACGAGCTTATTGCTGGGATTTATTTCTATCGTTTTGATAAATAATCTCGTGCTGACAAAGTTTTTGGGCATCTGTCCATACCTCGGCGTCTCGGGCCGAATCGATATGGCCTTTGGTATGGGAATGGCGGTAACATTCGTTGTAACGCTCAGCGGCACGCTGACCTGGCTGATTGACCATCTGGTTCTGATGCAGATGAACCTGGAAGTTACGCGTTACGTATGTTTCATATTGGTTATTGCAGGGGCCGTTCAGCTTGTGGAAATGTACGTGCGAAAATTTTTCCCTTCTCTGTATGAGAGCTTCGGAATATTCCTGCCGTTGATTACGACGAACTGTGCGATTTTAGGATTGTGTTTGTTTATAAACCTCTGGGAGATTGACAATCTGCTCGAAGCGGTGGTTCTCAGCTTCGGCGCCGGCATTGGTTTTACTATGGCCATTTGTATAATGGCAGGCATCCGTGAAAATCTTAACTTAGCTGATGTGCCTGAGTGTCTCAAGGGTGCACCTATTACGCTGATTACTGCAGGTTTGCTTACCTTAGCCTTTATGGGTTTTGCAGGAATGATAAAGTGATTTTAGCTGATGTAATGAGATTATGGAATAGTGCCTGGCCGGCAGGTGTGATAATGCTTGGTCTTGGAAGCGGCTTTGCAATCGTGCTGTTAATCGCAAGTGAAAAGCTCAAGGTCAGGCTTGACCCCAAGATTGAGCAAATCCACAATGTCCTGCCGAAGCTTGATTGTGGTGCGTGTGGCTTTGCAGGCTGCGCACAATATGCCAAAGCTGTTTTAGAAAATCCTGAGCTTTTAGGTAAATGTGCACCCGGCGGGCAGGAAGTATCTGAGAAAATCGCAAAGATTTTAAATCTAAAGATGAGTGATTCAGAAGCACCGAAAAGACCTGTTATTCATTGCCGTGCACATACTAAAGATAAAACTTATTATGCAAAATATGCCGGGATACAAAGCTGTACGGCCGCCAATGCTTTAGCTAATGTTCAGGCCTGTGCTTTTGGCTGTCTCGGCTTCGGCGATTGTGTAAGTGCCTGCAAGTTCAACGCCCTTGATATCATTGATGGTCTGGCTGCTGTTGATTACCAAAAGTGCACCGGCTGTGGTGCGTGCTCTATGGCTTGTCCTCGCAATCTGATAAAAATGGTACCCTTTAACTATGATAGTATTATGACCGTTGCCTGCAGCAGCAAAGAAACGCCCAAGAGCACACGGTCAATGTGCAAAGTCGGGTGCATAGGATGCAGCCTGTGTGCTAAACAAACCGATTTATTTAAAGTCGAAGATAATTTAGCCCGACTGGATTACGAAAAATACCAGCCAACAGACCAGACCCAAACAGCCCTTAACAAATGCCCGACGAAGGTAATCATCCAAGTCGGCAAAAAGTAGCAATTCGTTATCCCAAATTACTCCTCATGAACGCTGTATGGATAACACCGGATATCAACGTATGTAAACCCTGTTTTTACCCGTTCCTCCTGCTCCTTAGTCCACGCCTCGATTCCGATTTTTTTCAATCTTTCGCTGTCAACGATAAGAGTAGGATAACCTTTAGCAAGACCAAGTACCCGTTTGCACGGAAAATCTTCACAAAAAACACAAACATCGATTTTTCGTTGCTTGGCACATTTTCTTATTGTGCAATCTGCAGGGCCACCGCCCTGCCGACATCCGGGACAGCCCATATCCGGGTCGCACAACTGGCTGAGGAACTTCCAAAAATCTTTGAACCCGGGAATAGGCGACCCCCACTTGTCGTAACCTTCTTTGACCATAGATTCCCTTAGAGCCATAGCTTGCTGGGGAATGCGCCCACGATTGGCACATAGCCCGCAGTACAAACCACAATAAGTAACCAACTTCAGATTTTCCATTTATCTGCCTTTCTTTAGTACTCACTTACCGTTTAGCTATCATTCTATATATTGAGCAGCACGAGAGCTCTGGATTCGTTTGAATTCAGGCGCGGGGGTGATTAGTATTGCTTCGGCATCAGGTATTTGCTCGATTAAAGCAAGGCCTTTTTCACGCCCCATCACGCTGACCGCTGTTGCAAGCCCATCAGCATCAACCGCATTCTTACAAATAACCGTCACACTTGCCAGCTTCTCACTGCTGCTTGCTGTTTTACTGTCTATGATATGACTGTATCTTTTGCCGCCTATCACAGCATATCGCCGATAGTGGCCGCTGGTGGCAACGGCCGCGTCTGTCAATCTCAAGACTAATATGTAATCTTTGCTGATGATGTTGTTCTGCGCTTTCCAGGGGTCCTGCAGACCGATTAGCCAGTATTTTTTCACTTCCGATGGCCTGCCAAAACATCGAATATCACCGCCCACATCAACTATCCCGCCGGCAGCACCTGCCAGTTTCATTGCCTCAACAGCTTTGTCAATGGCGTATCCTTTTGCTATGCCGCCTAAGTCCAGCTTCATACCCTCGGCGGCAAATCTGACAGTTCTTTCATTTACATCGAGTATAAGTTTTTCATAGCCGACTTTAGAACGTGCTTGAGTGATTGTATTGACATCAGATAGGGAATTAGCCTCGCCGGCAGCGTGCCATAGATCAACCAATGGCCCAACTGTAATATCAAAAGCGCCACCGGTAAGTTTGCTGAACTCAATACTTCTGTCCAAAACTTTGTATGTTGGCTCACTGACTTTGACTGCTCTTTTGGCCCCATCCCGGTTTACGGCGCATATTTGCGAATCGCTTTTGTGGCCGCTCATCAGTGCATCGACATTTTCAATTTCTGTAAAGGCAGCTTCGATACATTTCCCTGCCGTCTCTAAATCTCCTGCCACAGCAACGACATGTGCGAATGTCCCCATCACTATGCGCTGTCCGCTGTCAGCCTTGAGCCGCTGCATTGGAGCGAAGCCGTGCCGTTGGGTTTTGAGAAAAGAATATACAAGCACTGAAATTGCAACTAGGCTTATGACAATAAATATCTTTTCTTTCTTATACACAAAAAACCCTCAACACTTCGAATCACAATTGAATAATAATAAATAGAAAGTAGTCAATAATCAATTTATAATGTCGTTATGGAAGAAAGAGAAGTAACAATCCTGGCCGATCGCATCGAAAGCGATTTTCTGCCTTACGTTCGCAGGCCCAGCCGATACATAGGCGGCGAGGTCAACCAGATAAGGAAAGACATACGAAGCTGTGAGCTTAAGATAGCACTATGCTTTCCGGATATTTATGAAGTGGCTGCCAGTTATACGGGCCTGGCAATTCTTTACGATGTTCTCAACAAAATTAATGGCGTAGCTGCAGAGCGGGTTTTTGCGCCCTGGATCGATGCCGAAGAAGTTCTGCGCAACAAAGAAATTCCGCTATTTAGTCTGGAGTCCAAAGCTTGGCTAAAAAGTTTTGATATCGTCGGCTTTAGTTTGACCAACGAACTATGTTACACCAATGTTTTGAATATGCTTGATTTAGGCAAAATAAGCGTTCGCAGCGGTAATCGAGGTGAAGCTGACCCATTAGTTATTGCAGGCGGAGGGATGGCTAATTGCTGTGAGCCTATCGCTGATTTCATCGACCTGTTTATACTCGGTGAAGGTGAAGACGCTGCCGTCCAGTTGATACAACTGGTCAAGACCTTGAAAAAAGACGGCACAACAAGAAAAGAAATCCTGCTCAAAGCCGCTAAATTATTCAACTGGGCCTATGTTCCATCCCTTTATAAGTTTGGATATAAGAATAACAAAATAAAAACATTCCAGCCGATTGAGCCCGATTTGGCCACTCGGTTCAAAAATGCCGTCGTTGAAGATTTTGAAAATGCTTCTGCTCCGCTTTGCCCTATCGTGTCATTTACTGAGCCGATACACGAGAGAGTCAGTGTCGAAATTATGCGAGGCTGTCCGGGCAGGTGCAGATTCTGCCAGGCGAGCTTTTGCAGAAGGCCGATTCGATATCGAAGTGTTGAGAAAATTTTTGATATTGCAAAGAGCTGCTACAATGTAACCGGCTTCGATACCGTAAGTCTGCTCAGTTTATCAACTGCAAACTACCCATATTTAGAAGAGCTTGTTAAGCGGCTGGATACATACTTTGCTGAAAAACATGTTGGCCTGTCTTTGCCGAGTCTGCGGGTTGACCAGCAACTTCGATTAGTTCCTGAAGTTTTAACCTCGGTTAGGAAAAGTGGTCTTACAATTGCTGTTGAGGCAGCCGGCGAAAATATCAGAAAGATTATCAATAAACCTCTGAAGGATGAAGACCTGTTCGCCGCTGTTCGGGCAGCTTACCAGGCGGGATGGCGCCGAGTGAAGTTATATTTTATGGTAGGACTGCCCGGCGAGAGCCAGGAGGATATAGAGCAGATTGGCGAGCTGTCATTTAAGTTAGCTGCGCTTCGAAAAGAGATAGACGGCAAACTCGGCCAGATAAATGTTACTGTAAGCTGGCTCGTGCCCAAGCCGCACACTCCATTTGCGTGGCTGGCACAAAAACCAAAATCCTATTTTGAGCAGGCTCAAAGGCTGATACTTAATGAAAAGCACAGACTTCGAGCAAAATCTGTCCATTTTAAGTTTCATAACGTCGGCCGGAGTGTTTTAGAATCTGCAATAGGCCGGGCCGACAGGCGTCTATCTGAAGTTATCGAGTCAGCCTGGCAAAAAGGTGCAAAGTTCGATTTGTGGGACGAATGTTTTAACTATGAGCTTTGGAAAGAAGCCTTTGAGCAACACGGACTGGATTTAGAGGCTTTGGCACAAAGACAGTTTGACTGGGATGAGATTCTGCCATGGGAACATCTTGGCGGACCCGACAAAAAGTATCTGCTTAAGCATCTTGATGAAGCGATGGGGATTTTGGAAGAATCAAAAGGGACCAGAGTCGATTGAACAGCGTAAAAAACTGTTTATTTGCTTCTTGTAGATGAGGCCTCGGACTTTTTCATTCCCGACGGTAAATCGAGGCCGACCCGGCCGCGAGCGTCCCTGAAATCGGTTATGACTTTGATAGCCTCTGCAGGATCGTCCCTTACACAGAAGACATCCATATCTTTCTCAACGACATAATTACACTCTGTTAGCATCTTCTCTTTCATCCACTTGATAAGGCCGCCCCAGTAGTCGCTGCCCATCAAAATCACAGGGAAAGAGGCCTGCTTTAATGTTTGAATCAATACCAGCGATTCAAAAAACTCATCCATAGTACCGAAGCCGCCGGGAAAAACAATGAAGCCGTGAGCATATTTCAGGAACATCACTTTACGACAGAAAAAATATCTGAAATTCAAAGACAGGTTCTGATATTTGTTCGGTATTTGCTCCATAGGCAGTTCGATGTTGAGTCCGATGCTTTTTCCACCGGCCTCTGCGGCTCCTTTATTTGCAGCTTCCATAATTCCGCCGCCTCCGCCTGTTATCACGGCAAAGCCTGCCTTTGCCAGTTCAGAGGCGGTATGGCGGGCGAGCTCATAATATCGGTTGCCGGGGTTTTCTCTTGCTGAGCCGAAGATGGATACTGCAGGGCCAACAGTGGCCAGTTCGTCAAAGCCTTCAACGAACTCAGCCATAATTCTGAATACCCGCCACGTATCTTTAACCGGATTTTCGATAGATGGTATCATAGCTCATAACTTCCTAAAGAAATTTTATCAATGTATGTTACCATAATTTCGGATTATTCGCAGCAGGACAATACTCGGCAATGGTGCAGCTTTGGCAGGCGGGTTTACGAGACTTACATATGTTTCGCCCGTGAAATATTAGCAGGTCGCTGAAGATTGTCCAGCTATTCTTCGGGACTATCTGGGCTAAGTCGAACTCCAGTTTGACCGGATCTTTGGTTTTTGAAAGACCAAGGCGCCGAGAAAGCCTGATAACGTGTGTATCACAGACAATTGCCTGTTTGCCGAAGGCGTTTGCCAAGACAACATTTGCTGTCTTTCTGCCCACACCTCGAAAAACCACAAGCTCATCTATAGTATCTGGAACTTGACCATTATATTTCCGGATAATATCTCCACAGGTCCCTTTGATGCTAAGCGCTTTATTATGGTAAAAGCCCGTGCTTTTTATATCTGATTCGATTTCTTTGATTTCAGCTTTTGCCCAGTCTTTGGCTGATTTATATTTTTTGAATAAATCTCTTGTAACTATATTAACCCGTACATCCGTACACTGTGCAGAGAGAATGGTAGCGATAAGAAGCTGGAGCGGATTCTTGAACCGAAGGGATGTTTTCGCCTGCGGATAAATCTTCTTTAGAATGGGAAGAATTTTTTTTATTCTGTCGGCAGGTTCGTTTCTATCGGATTTCTTCAGGGATTTGTCAGGTTTTTTTGCCATCAGAAATTTGTGTAAGTTACAACTCTTGAAGATGTGCCTTTAGTTCGTCGCCAAAGGACAGACCTCGCCATTTGGCCTGTTTGTTGCTGCCCGGCAAAACGAGGATACTCACTGGTACAGCAGGTTCGTTATAAACATCTTTCAAGGCGTAAGTTGCCGGAAGGTCACCCGTTGTAGTGTCGGCTTTCACTGCTAAAACATTTTTTTGCTTTATGAGTTCCGAGATATCCTCACGCTGGAAGACCATTTTGTCAACTACCTGACAGCTCAAGCACCAATCAGCGGTAAACTTAATCAAAACAGGCTGGCCGCGGCTGACTGCTGTTTGTATAACTTCGGCGTCGTAGCTTTGCCAGTCGATTAATTTTTTGGCAGGTTTCGACAGAAATGCTGCTGCTGATAGTATTGCCAGAGTTACCGCTACGGCTCTGAGAAGCCATTTACGTAATTTTGGCGTGCCGAAGCTTACCCATCTTCCCCATATCCAGACACAAAAGGCAAGGGCGATGGCAAAATAAAGGACTCCGCTGCGCTGTGCCTGTGGCAGGGCTGTTATGAGCTTTACTGCAATTATCAGCAGTGTGAATCCGACGCCCTGCTTGAACAGCTCCATCCATCGACCAGCTTTGGGTAAAGATTTCAGCAATCCTGGCATCGAAGTTAGTATCGCATAAGGTACAGCCATACCCAGGCCTATGACCATAATAGCTAACGTGCCCATTGGCAGCGTCTGGGCCTGGGCCCAGGCAAAGGCAGCAGCCAGGATTGCGAAGCTGCAGGGCGTACTTAGTATCGCAGCCAAAAAGCCCATTCCGATAGCTCCGAAATATCCCTTTTGTCCCTGGGATTTTCCGGATATAGCAGCAGGTACGGTAACGATAAAGACATCGAACATAAAAAGTGCCAGAACAACCAGCAGCAGCGCCATAGCGCCTACAAAAGCAGGATTTCTGTACTGGTCACCCCAGTTAAGGACCGTTCCGTAAAAAATCTGCAAAATGATATTAGCAGCAGCAAGGCAGGCAAAAAACAACAATATCCCCGAACAAAAAACAAGGCCCATGGCTATGGATTTGGCTTTGCCTTGTTTTGCCTGTTCGACAATGCGCATTACTATTAGTGGCAGAACAGGCCAGACACAAGGCATAATATTCAAAGACAATCCCGCCAAAAACGACAAACCAAGTGCAAAGGATATTGAATAGCTTATCCACTGATTTACTTTGACTGCTTTTGTCAAATCCGGCAGAACGAATCGTGGTTCAGCCGTTACAGTATCATCGGCAATTCTAATGACCGCCCCTAAATTCCGAAAATCCGGCCTACGACATTGGATATCAGAACAGACTGCACCTTCAATGCCAATCTGGACGAGAGTATTGGTACTTTCTCTTTGTTCTATCTTTGGCTGAGTCTGGCTGACAGTAAACGGTAAAAATACCGTGAACTTATCACTAAACACCTCGAGTTTTTTGCCGGAAGATTTATCAGCATACCAATGCGGCTGCGGGAATATCGGCTCAGAAAAACTTATATAATCCGGAAAAGATGGCTTGAGTTTAAGATTCATACCGCCCGGCGCAGTTTCTGCCGAAGCATAAAAGTGCCAGTCTTTCTTCAACTCAAAATGAATCGCCAATGCGGATTTGCTGTATGGATTTACAAAATCATGCTGCTGCTCAGATGAAATGGTTACAACATCTGTTATAATTTGTTCGGCTGGCTTAGCTGTATTTGCATCGTTGACTTCCTGGGCGAATGTACAGCAGCTAAGCACAAAAATGAATACCAGAGACTTTGCTGCTGCGATTTTTTTAGCTGTTAGCTGCTTGTAGTACATTTGAATAAACAGAGTGTTATTTGTCCGGTTTCTGTTGCTGAGTTTTTGCCTGTTCAGCAGCGAGGAGATCGGAAACTGTGGGCTTGTCCAGTTCGCCTCCCTCCAATATTACTTCAACATCATCGGCGTCCAGCGTTTCGTACTTCAGCAGGGCCTTAGCTATTCGCTCCAGCTTGCCCTTGTTCGACTGTATTAGTTCTTTGGCCTCCTTGTAGGCTTGCTCTGCAATTCTTTTTACTTCGGTATCAATTGTTTCAGCCGTCTTCTCAGAATATTCTTTTTCGCCTGGTATTAGGTAGTAATTCTGATCTTTACCCCCAAAGTCCGGCCCATAACTAATTAGCCCAAGCTGCTCACTCATACCCCATGTCAGGATCATTTGCCTGGCAATCTTTGTTGCCTGTTGAATATCCGACTGGGCCCCGCTTGATATGTCGTCGCAGAATATTTCCTCTGCGATTCGACCACCAAAGCACACCTGTAAAAGCGCCATACAGTATCTTTTTGTAAATATTGTCCTGTCTTTCTCAGGCAGGGCAAAAGTTGCTCCACCCATTGGTCCGCGGGGAATAATGCTGACTTTATGCAGCGGGTCGGCATCTTCCAGCAATGACTGGACAAGAGTATGGCCGGCCTCGTGGTAGGCGGTAGTCTCTCTTTCCTTTTGGTCCATAACCCTGCTTTTCCTGGCCCTGCCCCAGCGTACTTTGTCGCGAGCCTCCTCCAAATCCGCCGTTTCAACATAGTCTTTATTGGCCATAGTAGCAGCCAGGGCTGCTTCGTTAATTATTGCAGCCAGGTCGGCTCCGCTGAACATAGGTGTGCCACGGGCTATTCTTTCGAGTTTAATCTTGGGGGCGAGCTTGACTTTCTTTGCATGGACCTTGAGTATTTCCAACCTGCCTTTTAAGTCCGGAAACGGCACAAAGATTTGTCTGTCAAATCTGCCCGGCCTGGTCAGAGCATGGTCGAGAATGTCGCCACGGTTCGTTGCTGCTATCACAATTACCTGGTCGTTCGTATCAAACCCGTCCATCTCGACTAAAATCGCATTTAGGGTTTGCTCCCGTTCGTCGTGTCCTCCGCCGGCAAAGCCGGCACCGCGCTTTCGGCCTATAGCATCAACCTCGTCAAGAAATATTATGCAGGGAGAATTGTCCTTGGCCTGCTTGAACAAATCTCGCACTCGTGATGCACCCACCCCAACGAACATTTCCACAAAATCGCTGCCGGATATGCTGAAAAACGGCACATCGGCCTGGCCGGCTATCGCTTTGGCCAGCAGGGTCTTTCCGCAGCCTGGCGGACCAACTAACAAAACACCACGTGGAATACGACCACCCAGCCGTTGAAATTTCTTGGGATTTTTGAGAAATTCGATTATCTCGGCAACTTCTTCTTTTGCTTCTTCTACACCCGCCACGTCTTCAAAAGTAACTTTCGCCCGGTCCTTGCCGTGCAGCCTGTGCCTGCTCCTGCCGAATGACATCAGCATCCCGCCGGCACCGCTACGAAGATTACGCGCAAACAGAAAATAGAAAATCCCTATCAGGACAATTATAGGAAGTATCATACTTATCAAATTCCACACCCAGGCACGCGGCGGGGCACTTTCCTCCTTTACACCGTTTTCTCTTAACACTCCGCTTCCAAGCCACTTTCCATGTATTTCCGGATTATAATAAACCAAAAAAGAACCTTTACCCTTGCCGCCCCTGCTGGCAAGGCCCTGCTCATTGAAATTACCTACTATCTCGGTGTCTTTTATGGTAACACTATCAACGTGTTTGTTCCCAACAAGCTCGACAAATTCATACCATTCAATTTTTTCAACACCCTGCACCTGGCGCAGCATCATCATGGTTGTGAAAATCAAAATTGCAACAATAAGCCATGTGAAAGGTCCCTTTTTATAGGTTGGCAGCGGCTGCTTCTGGGCCTGCTTGCCTTGAACATTAGAGCCCTTACGATTTGGTTTTTTATTCTTTTTGTCTTGCTTCATATTCTGTTTGTTACAGTCATTTTCAGATATTTCTACGCTCAGCCAATGTGCAGGTCTGGTTACATAGTTCTTTTTACCACTGTTTTTCCATAAGTTCTACGATTCTTTCGGCGAGCTTGTTTGCCGCCAAAGCAGATCCATAGCCGAAGCCCTGATTCTGCCACTCCGAATAGCTTGCTGCGGCTGTTATTGTTTTATTATCTAATAAAAGCCGTCCCGTTTTTAAGTTTTTCCAATTGACTACAGCAGCCAATCTCGCTTCTTTTTCGAGCGGCCTTGCAGTCTGTCTTTCGCTGCTGAGCAGCGCCTCGCCAATTGATACGATTTGCCCGGTTAGTATGGTATCAGCGGCGTCCTTGCTGCAGATTTTATAAGGGGTTTGTGCTTCAATGCGCTTGGCCAGTGCATCTGTCAACTTATACTCCACGTCCCTGCGAAAAGTTCTGTTGTCAAACATCTCAACGTAGATGCTGCTGATATCTTCCGGAAACAGGGATTTGTTTGAGTAGCCGGTCAGTTGACCGCACCCCCAGATGCCCATCAGGCAAATTGCCGATAGTGCTCCGATTAGAATTAATGGTACGCTCCGGATGCTGCTATAGTTTGTTCTGTTTTTAGTTATCATTTTACCTGCTCATCATCAAAACGCGGGGCAGCAATCATTTTCTTTGCCATTATCGCTGCGTTTGTTCCGGGCCAGTTATCAATCACCATTTGGTAGTAAAGGCTGGCAGGCTGATAATTACCCGTTTTGTAATAGTAGTTACCTATCATAAGATGTTTTAATGCGAGCTGGTGGTTTATCTTTTGGATGGTTGCGTCAATGCCCAGCTTTTGTGCATCTTGCGGGTAGCGCAGTCTGAAGCTTTCGTAATAGCTGTGTGCACTAATAAGATTCGAGGTGTCGAACCTCGGACCTTTATAAGCAGCGTATTGACAGCGAGCCATTGCCAGAAGAGATTCTTTTGCGATCCGGCCGGTTGTCCAGCTTGAGTGGATTTGCGACCATTTATGGTAGGCCTGGTCAAACTTTTTTCTCTTCTCTAAATTTTTAGCTACCGCCAAGGCTGCTCTTATTGAAATAGGCCTGTCTCCTGTTCTGTCTGTGATATTCTCCATAATTTTTCGGCCCTGGGAGTAGCTTTTGATTTTGAATATGCCGAGCACATTTCTCTTGCGGCCTGCAAGAAACGCCGTGCCGATGCTAAACTGTCTTTCCAGAGCTGCTTCATAGAGCCGGCTTTGAGGGTATTTATCGAGAAAACTATCATAGCTTCTGGCCGCTTTGATTAATTTGTCCGCGCAAAAAAGCTTCTCAGCCTCAATAAAGGCGTCTATGTCTTCGCCGGCAATTTCAGGGAAATTACTTTTGAGCTCGTTTAATTGTTTTTCGACAGCCTTTGTCTGGCCGTTATATATAAGCTGTTTGATTTTGGCTGCTGAAAGCAGGTATTCATCTTTCTTTTGTCCTGACAACACCTGCCAGTCTCTGCCGTCTTGCAGATGCCAGGTTCCACCCACCAGAGAAGATGAAAACAGCAGGATAAATATAAATATGGCCGAAGCTTTATTAAACACAGCAATTTCCCTGATTTTCTTTATTGAGACAGTTTGACTAAACCATGTTATCATATTATACTTACCAGTTGTTATTTTGCAAATTTACTTAAAATTGCTCCCGAGCGATTAACCTTGGCCTGTACATTCATATTTATGATGGACAGGAAAATCGAAGAATCAGCAATCACAGACAACTGGGGAACCAGGATTCGAACCTGAACTAACTGATCCAGAGTCAGTCGTGCTACCGTTACACTATTCCCCAAAAATCGCTCGAGTTAAACATACATTTGTTGAGTAGATTTTGCAAGGACATTAAAGGCACAGGGGATTATATCCGGCCCAAAAAGTGTGATTGAGACGTAGGAATGGGAATGTGGGGCAAAAAAAAGCTTATAGCAGGACAAAAGAAGCTTGCAATTGATTTTTATATCGTTTAACATATTGGTTTTAAGGTTTCTATCTCATAAATAGTGTAGGCGGCTAAATAGTTGTTTTAACTTACAGTTTTAGGTGGTACAGAGAAGATGTTGACAGTACAGGAAAAAGGGAAAATAATAAGAGAATTCGAAGCGCATACCGGCGATACGGGTTCGCCTGAGGTGCAGATAGCCCTGCTGACAAACAGGATTAACAGTCTTACCGAGCATCTTAAGGTCCATAAAAAAGACCATTCCTCTCGTCGTGGACTGTTGAAAATGGTGGGGGCAAGATCTACACTGCTTAAGTATATAAGCAATAAAGATTTCAATCGCTATCGAGAAATTGTGTCCCGGCTGGGTTTGAGAAAGTAATATGTCCTGTGCCTGTGTAATGCAGCAGAGGTATTATTATTGAGAACCGGCCTATCCAAACAATGAGGTAGTATATGTCTGATGTATGTCGAGTAGAGAAACAGATTGGAGACAGAGTATTATCTATAGAGACCGGCAGAGTCGCCAGGCAGGCTGACGGTGCTGTTATAGTCCGCTACGGCGATACCGTCGTTCTTGTAGCAGTTGTTACTGCACCTCCCAGGTCAGAGAGTATAGATTTCTTTCCTCTGAGCGTAGATTATCGTGAATACCACAGTGCCGCCGGCAAGTTCCCCGGGGGATTCATCAAACGCGAAGGAAGACCCAGTACCAAGGAAATTCTTACTGCAAGGATGATTGACAGACCTATCAGGCCTTTATTCCCTGATGGTTACTTTCAGGAGGTGCAGATTATTGCCAGGGTCTTAAGTGCCGACCAGGAAAATGACCCGGATATCCCGGCAATGATAGGGGCCAGTGCCGCCCTGAGTATCAGTAAAATACCGTTCCTCGGGCCGATGGGGGCCTGCAGGCTCGGCAGGGTTGACGGAGAGTTCATAATAAATCCGGCGCATAAACAGATTGAGGCAGGGGACCTGAATCTGCTGGTGGCCGGCCGCAAAGAGGCAGTGAATATGATAGAAGTCGGTGCTAAAGAGCTTTCAGAAACGGTCATAGCCGACGGCATAGAAGCTGCACTTAAGGTCGTTGGACAGATTTGCGAGATGATAGAGCAGCTTCAGGAAAAAGCCGGGACAGCCAAAGAAACGCCCGTTGTTGAAATTGATGAAGAACTGTTCCGCCAGGTTCGCTCAAAAACTTCCGATAAACTTTACCAAATCAAACAAATATCCGGCAAGCAGGAAAGAAATAGTGCGGTAGATCAGCTTTTTGAGCAGCTTGAGGCAGAGCTCTGTGCGGTCGAAGCCGATTTGAGCGATGATGTTTCGACACAGGAAACGACCAAAGACGCAAAAGTGGATAAAGCGATGCTAAAGCGTGTTTTTGAGAAGATTGAGAAAGAGGTCGTTCGCGGGATGCTCCTGGAAGGTAAAAGATGTGATGGCAGGACTCTTGACGAGGTTCGTCCTATCAGTTGTGAAGTCGGCGTTTTGCCAAGAACCCACGGCTCGTCGCTATTTACCCGAGGTGAGACCCAGGCATTAGTAAGTGTTACCTTAGGTACTATCAGAGACGCCCAAATCATAGACGGGTTACTGGACGAATATTCTCAGAGCTTTACGCTTCATTATAATTTCCCGCCGTTTTCCGTAGGCGACATTAAGCCTATGCGAGGTCCCGGGCGCAGGGAAATCGGACATGGTGCCCTTGCCGAGCGAGCTCTCTGGGCGGTAAGGCCGCCGGAAGATAAGTTTGCCTATACCGTCAGGGTTGTTTCGGATATCACTGAGTCGAACGGCTCGAGTTCAATGGCTTCGGTTTGTGGCGGCTCGCTGGCCTTGATGGATGCAGGAGTTCCTATCAGCAAAACTGTCGCTGGTGTTTCAATCGGCATGGTCAGTGATACAGATGGCAAATACAAGCTGTTGACGGACATAATTGGCGAAGAGGACTTTTTTGGCGATATGGATTGTAAGATTGCAGGCACCGCTGACGGTATCACCGCTATGCAGCTTGATATCAAGGCCAAAGGATTGGCTCATAGTATAATGGTTGAGGCTCTGGAAAGGGCAAAGACTGCTCGTTCGAAGATACTCGAGATTATGAACAGGGCTATCAGTCAACCACGGCCCGAGTTGAGCAGATATGCACCGAAGCTGATAAGTATTGAAATCGATCCCGATTTGATTGGCAAGGTCATAGGGCCAGGCGGCAAGATGATAAAAAGTATTCAGGACCAGACCGATACAAAGATAGAAATTGAAGAAGACGGCATCGTTTACATAAGCTGCTCCGACAGCGACGGCCATCTCAAAGCAAAAGAAATTATTGAGTCTATCACGCAGCCGCCACAGGTCGGCCGTATATACGAGCAGGCAAAAGTCGTTTCTGCAAAGGATTTCGGCGTTTTTGTCGAAATATTACCCGGAGTCGAAGGGCTATGCCACATAAGCGAACTAAACGAAAGTTTCGTTAAAAATGTTGAGGATGTATGCAGGGTGGGTGATGTAATACCAGTGAAATTGCTCTCTATTGACGATCAGGGTAGATTCAAGCTCTCCCGCAAAGCAGCTCTTGCCGAGCTTGATCTTGAGCAGCAAAAGCAAGAGCAGGAAAAAAAGTTGATTAATTAGCTTGTCAGCCGCAGTGCAGCATTTCATAGGTTGGTCTTTGTTTTCCGCTGTTTCAAACAGGACAGGGATGATATAAATATGACTGACGTGGGTAACAAAACCTCGACAGACAGCAAAAGCCATATCGGAAAAGTTGAAGAAATAAGCAGGCTTACCGGCCAGCTAGCCCATGAGATAAAAAACCCGCTGTCTGTTATAAAAATTAACCTGAAGCTTATCGATGAAGACCTACAAGGTCTAAATCGTGCTGTTGCTGATAAAACAGATACGAAAAACACCCAGGAGTTGCAGAGGGCTCTTAAAAAAGTGGATATTGTTCGAAAGGAAACCAGCCGGCTGCAGCAGATTCTTGATAGCTTCCTGCAATACATAGGCAGGACTGAGCTTCAGCTCTCAAGGGTTGATATAAGCCGGCTCGTTGGTGAGATGATTGATTTCTATTCTCCGCAGGCCTATAAGCACTCGATAACCGTCAGGGAAGGTCTGGTCAGAGAACCTATTGTTTGCAAAGTTGACGAGGGTATGTTAAAGCAGGTGATACTGAACCTTTTTATAAATGCCCAGCAGGCTATGGATAATGGTGGCGAGCTGATGGTAAGAACCTATAAGCACAGGGCCGATGCAGTAATTCAGGTAAGTGACACCGGCAGCGGTATATCTGATGATAAGTTATCCAAAATATTTGATGCCTTCTACTCATTCAGGCCGGGTGGTAAGGGATTGGGTCTGGCTACTGCCAAAAGAATAATAGAGGCCCATAACGGCAAAATAACCGTTGATAGCGAACCCGGCAAAGGCACATCATTTACCATCAGGTTACCTCTTTGTGCTTAAAATTGAGGCAGACAATTGAGTGAAAAGAGCACAACCACAGTCCTGGTAGTTGACGACGAGCGCGACCACGCCGACGGAATTGTCGAAGCCCTTGATAAGCAATGCGCCAGGGCAATTGCAGTTTACACCGGCAGCGACGCATTGGAAATTCTGCGCAATAAAAACGTTGAGATTGTAGTTACCGACCTGAAGCTGGACGGCGACATCGATGGATTAGATATTCTCGATGAAGCAAAAAGGCAAAATTCGCAAACAGAAGTTATTTTAATAACCGCTTATGCAACAATTGATACCTGTAAAGAAGCTATAAGACGCGGAGCGTACGATTACATTGTCAAGCCGATTGATATCGACCAGCTTAGAACGCTAGTTTCCCGGGCAGGCCGCAAAGCTTTATCAGTGCAGCGCACTCAATTCGGCTCTGCCAAATCTGCTCCGGAGGATTTTATGTTCGAAGGAGTACGAGGGAGCAATCCTGCTGTTGAAAGAATATTCGAAGTGCTCCGCCGAGTGGCACCTACCAACATCTCGGTCTTGATTGAGGGTGAATCCGGCACGGGAAAAGAACTTTTGGCTAAAGCCATCCATAACAATTCGCCCCGAAAAAACAGGCCTTTCAAACCCATAAATTGTGCAGGGCTGACAGAAACACTCCTCGAAAGCGAACTGTTCGGACATGTCAAAGGTGCATTTACCGGAGCAACTGCCGATAGAAAGGGTCTCTTTGAGATAGCTGACAAAGGAACGCTGTTTCTTGATGAAATCGGCGATATGCCTCTCAATATGCAGGCAAAGCTGCTCAGGGTACTTGAAGACGGCCTTATCATTCCGGTAGGTTCAAGTAAGCCGGTTATGGTCGATGTTCGCGTCATCAGCGCCACACATCAGGATTTGACCAGGCTGATAGTAGAAAGGAAATTCAGGGAGGATTTGTATTTTCGAATCAAAGGCGTGAGCGTCACGGTTCCGAGACTGCGGGACAGAGTTGACGATATACCGGCTTTTGTCGATTACTTCCTGAAAGAAGCTGCTTGGCAAATAGGTTCGGAGATAACCGAAATAACAGATTCTGCAATGGCTGCTCTTGCAAACTATGACTGGCCGGGCAATATTCGTCAGCTCAGAAACTGTATAAGAACAATGGTTGTAATGTGCGAAAGAGACAAACTGGATGTGCAGGATATCCCGCCTGAGATAAGTCGCCTCCGCCAGCTAAGCGCAGGTGCAAAAACAACACCGAATCTGGCGGGAATGCCGTTAGATAAACTCGAAAAACAGGCTATCATAGACACCCTGGCAAAAACAAATAACAATCGGGAAAAAGCCGCGAAAATCCTTGGCATCGGCCAGAGAACCCTCTATCGGAAAATAAAGGAATACAACCTGTAAAACCGAACTTTTGCATTTCTTCATCCTTTCAAAAAAAAGCAAGCCCGATAAGCTTTTTGGCCATTCTGCCAAATAAATGAAACTTTCGGATAAAATCATCGGAAGCAATAGGTCTCTATTTGGCTAATTTTGTTCACAAATAAAACCGATGTATACAAGAGCAGTCAGGACGAACCTGCAAAATATTAGGATTCGGATGTTCCCTGGATGCCGTCCCATAATCAAAAGTTTTTTTTCTTGACAAGGTTCAATATATATGATAAATTGGTATTTCCTGAAAAGGCTGGCTAAAATGAGCCCTTGGTGTGTAGATTATGGTCGGAAGGTTGGGTTTAATGGCTTTCTTAAAAGGCAGGGACATGTAATGAGTTTTTATCTTTTTTATCCCTGCCTTGCAGCTCGAAAAGAGGCTCCCAGGAAAGGAGGTGAGGGATAGAATTAGCTGAGGAGCTGTTTCTAAAGCACAGGGAAAATCTGATACCTTAATTGCAATGAAATATTTGCCTGTGTAAACCAAACCTGCTTAATTTTAGACCTTAAATCATCAAGGGCGTGATTGCCTTAGTATGCAGGTAAAGATATGTTTATTGAGTTTTATTTTTAAGGAGGAGTATTATGTGTAGAAAGCTGCTTTTATTAATCAGTGCTGCCTTTGTGGTTGTTCTGGCAGGCAATGCCTCTGCCGCCGCAGAGTGGTGGGTAGGCCACGTCAGTAGCGACTGGGACGATAATAGAAACTGGTCCTATGCGGGTGGGGGCAGCTGGATACCAACCAGTGATACTGGTGCCAATATGGGTAAGTCAGGAATACCTGATATAAATTTCCCATTAGTTATTACATCTAGCGACGATTTAGAGTGTGCGGGTATGTGGGCATATGCTGGTGAGGTGAACAAGCTCCAGGACTCTTCCTGGTCTATGACCGGAGGTAGTCTTGCATGTTATGGTGCCATTACTCTTGGCTGTATGGGCTCAGATGCCAACGCTACATTCACCATAACCGGCGGTGAAGTAAATGCAGTTGGTCAAACTTTGACAATCGGCACCCATTTTGATGTTTTTTCTACAGGAGCTGGAGTTCTTAATATGAGTGCTCCCGGTCCCACAGTCAACGTAAGGCGAATATATCTGTCAGCAGTACCGGGCCGGGGCATTTTTAATCTCAATGCCGGCACAATAAACGTAGGCGATCTCGGCCTGATAATGTCTGCCGGCGGCTCGATGGATATTACCAATGGCACGATGACCATTGCCGGGGACAGGATGATTGAGATAGGCGATTACAGCAAGGCTGGCTGGATTACAGCCTATGGCGGTACCGTTGCCAGGGCATATCCAAGAGCGGCGTATGACCCCGGCACAGACAAGACTACGATAACGGCTTATAC
>JAFGRL010000192.1 GCA_016935195.1 Sedimentisphaerales bacterium | reverse complement strand
TGGATTTATTAATGTGAAAAAATTGGCGTAAATGTATTGAAGGTTGGCGGGATTAGCAAAAGGACCCTGGGCTCGCAATGACGCCAGGGGGTTTATCTGTTACGTATCATTTGGATAGATGTGTATTTATTGAGTTTTTGGCTGGGGCTTTAGAAGCTCAAGGATTTCAGTGTGGACTTTTTTGTTGGCTGCTATCGCTGGCAGCTCCTCTCCGTTATACTCCTGCAAATTGACAGGGAACAGACCCTTTCCGTTCCAGTCTGTAACAACAGCTCCGGCGGCCTGAACAATCAGTGCACCCGGGGCAATATCCCACAATTTCGGACGGCAGACTATGGCAGCTATGAAACCCCCCATCGCAACGCAGGCAAAATGCAGTGATGTTGTGCCTAAGTTGCGAAATCTTGATCGGCGCATAATCTCGCCGATGCAGCCGGATACCCGTTCATCGAAGTAACTGTCTAAGGAAACACTTGCAAACGGTGTCATCTGCTCTTTACCTGCTGTTATTCGCCTTGCATTTAACTGGGCATAGCCGTCTTTGACGGCTGTAAACATTGAATCGGTGGACGGTTCGAAGATAACGCCAACGACCGGCCGGTCTTGATACATTGCTGCGATACTTATAGTAAAAATGGGCACCTTGTGAGCGAAATTGTTTGTCCCGTCTATCGGGTCAATAATCCACCATAAACCATCGGAACTGCGAGGCTGCTGCTTGAAGATTTTGCCCTGGGGGCCTTCTTCAGCTATGAAGCCGTGATCGGGATATGTTTCTTTGATTCTATCGATGATTATCTTCTGGCACAAAGTGTCGGCCTGGGTTACCAACTGCTCGCCGCTCTTGACAGAAGTCGTTATAAATCTGATTTCCTCCATCGCGCGCTGGCCGGCCAGACGTGCGGCAACAATAGCTGTTTCAAGCAATCGGCTCAAATCTCTCTGTTCTAATTTCATATACACCTCTTGTCTTTCTTGACATATCTAAACGAACGATTTATTTTAACCTGATTGTGCAAATAAGCAAGCAAACAAAGAAATCCGGAGCAATTCACAGGGCCTCAGCTAATCAACGTCTTATTGCGGCGATTATCTTTGTCTGTATAGCGTTGGTTTTTGTTTTTTTGGCTCTGGCAGCCTGGGGCAAGATCGACATTGAGCGATGGGCCCAGCCGTGCGGCTTCAAGCAGAGATACGGCCTGCCGTGCCCAACCTGTGGATTTACTACAGCAGCCCTTGCTTTTGTTCAAGGCAAAATTTTGCAATCATTCTATATTCAACCGGCAGGCGGCCTGTTATGTATTCTGCTGGTATTTGCGGCAGTTTTAGCTTTTCTAACCGCTGTTTTTGGCATATACTTCGATTTTATCAGGCGGCTGTTCACTAACGTGAAGCTAAAATACATATTGCTGGCAGTGGTAATAATCATCGTCGCGGCCTGGATGGTAACATTAGCCAGGGCAATGGCTCTAAAAGGGCCATAGAACTTGTAAATTGATGTGCGAATGAGAAAATTTGCTATTGTACTTTTGTTGATTGCTGCTGTTTGTCCTGCCGGGTGTGGAGTTGTAAGTCTGCTGGGTAATCCGACGAGCTTTGAGAAGAAAGTTGCTGCTGAATTTAACCTGATAAGCCGGAAAAAACAAAAGTTACTGGTATTGGTTGACCAGCAGCTTTGGACGTCAACACAGGTGGATATGCGATATGATCTTACAGAGGCACTTGATGAAATACTTGCCAGCAAGGTCAAATTCCCGGCTGAACGACTGGTTTCTTACAGTGAACTTACTAAGATGCGCAGCGAAAAACGGGATTTTTCACAGCTTTTGCCTGTTGAGCAGGCAAAAGCATTATCTGTGGATTTGATATTACTTGTCGATGTTGAGCAATGTTATATTAGCTGCATTGCCGAAACAGGTTGTTGTGGCGGATATTTATTTGCCAGAGCTGCATTATACGATACAGCCTGGGATGACCGGCTTTGGCCTGAAACTGCTGAGTATAGAGATGTAACAATTGGTTTTGACATAGAGCCTGATGGGCCCGACGCTGCCGTCAAACGTCTGGCGAAAGGGGCTGCCCATTGCATAAGCAGATATTTTTATGACTGCCCAAAAGCCGGCTTTAAAATTTCCGACGATAAAAGCGGCGAAGGTTGGCAGAACTGGAATAACGAAAAAGGGTTTGGAGATTGATAATGATTAAAGTTCTAATTACAGACAAGCTTGCACAGCAGGGAATTGACCTGCTCAATTCGACAGACGGTGCCGAAGCTGTTGTTAAGACAGGTATAGATGAAGATGCTCTTGCCGAAATCATAGGGCAATATGACGGGCTGATTATTCGAAGCGGCACGAAGGTAACGGCAAAAGTATTATCTAATTGTGGAAATCTCAAGGCCATTGCAAGGGCCGGTGTCGGTGTCGATAACATTGATATCCCCGAGGCCACAAGACGAGGTGTCCTTGTTATGAATACACCCGGCGGCAACACTGTAAGTGCGGCAGAACACACAATGGCGCTGATTCTTGCAATGAGCCGAAATGTTGTTCCTGCCTGTAACAGCTTGAAAGCCGGTGCCTGGGACAGAAAAAAATATATGGGAAATCAGCTCAACGGCAAGGTTCTCGGCATAATAGGTCTTGGCAGAATAGGAATGTCGGTAGCGGAAATGGCCAGGGGCTTCAATATGAAAATCATAGGATATGACCCCTTTGCTGTTCCGGCTGCTGCTGAAAAGCTCGGCCTTGAGATAACCGATGACCTGCAGAGGCTATTTCAACAGTCCGATTACATTACTGTCCATGTCCCCAGGAACGAGCAGACATTGAATATGATAGGCACCGAACAAATCAAAATGATGAAACCCACAGTTCGCCTGATAAACTGCGCAAGAGGGGGCATTATAAACGAAGATGCACTTTATGATGCTCTTGCCGAGAAGCGCATCGCCGCAGGGGCTTTGGATGTTTACACAAAGGAGCCCCCGGAAAACAGGCGTTTTGCCGAGCTTGATAATTGCCTGGTTACGCCGCATTTGGGTGCCAGCACTGAAGAAGCACAAATTGAAGTGGCTGTTGAGGCAGCTCAGATTCTTTTAGATGCAATAAAGACCGGCCTTATCAGAAATGCTCTCAATGCACCTTCGACCGCCGCTGCGCAGCCGCCTGTTGTGAGCCGATATGCCAGGCTTGCCCGGCGGATAGGTACGCTTGTCAGCACAATTGCAACAGGCCGAATTAAAGAAGTCCAGTTACAATACCGGGGCTCTATTGCCGAGATGGATGTCGAATCTGTTACTTTGAATTTTGCCATCGGCCTGCTGCAGAAACACTTTGATATGCCGTTGAATATGGTAAACACACCTGTGTTGGCGAAAGAGCGAGGGATAAGTTTTGACCAGACAAAGAATCCATCAGTCAAAGATGTTGCTTCGAGTTTCAGCGCAAAGGTTGTTACCGACAAAGTTACAAGAACCGTAACGGGCTCAGTCTTTGGTGAAACGCTGCTTCGAATTATTGAAATAGACGGGTTTAAGATAGAGATGACTCCGCAGGGAGCGGTTTTGGTAATCTTCAACGATGACAAGCCGGGCGTAATTGGTGCTGTTGGCACGGTCTGCGGCAGGCATAACATTAATATATGTACGATGGGTGTTGGGCAGAAACTTCAGGAGCAAAAGGCAATTCTTGCAGTGAGCCTTGATAAAAAACCAGACGAAAGTACCGTTGAGGAGTTGCGCAAGCTGGATTTTGTAAATGAAATCTATGTTTGCAACCTTGATTGATTTTTAAGCAATTTCCCCTGTACCATACGGTCCAGGCACAAGCAAAATATGGCAAAAGTTAAAAAAGCAAAGCCTAAAGCCAAAAAGACAAAAAAAAAGACTGCCGGAGCCAGGAAAAGCAAGGTACGTCTAAGAAGCAAAAAGGCAGTTGCCCCGGCCACAGCCGAATCTATGGCTGCCAAGCAGCGCTCTATAAGTGTCAGTGAATTCTTTGCCAAGAACAGGCATCTTCTGGGTTTTGACAATCCTCGAAAAGCGCTTCTTACGGCTGTCAAAGAGGCTGTTGACAATTCACTTGATGCCTGTGAGGAAGCTCAGATACTGCCGGACTTGCTGATTAGTATAAGAGCTCTGGATGACAGCAAATTTGTTTTGACGGTTAAGGACAACGGTCCGGGAATTGTCAAAAGTCAAATTCCGAATATTTTCGCCAGGCTGCTTTATGGCAGTAAGTTCCACACCCTTAAGATGAGTCGCGGCCAACAGGGTATCGGGATATCTGCGGCTGGAATGTATGGTCTTCTGACCAGCGGTGAGCCTGTTCAGATTATTTCGAGAACAAATCCGAAGAAGAAAGCGCATCATTATCACGTGCAGATAGACACAGTGAAAAACAGGCCTGAAATTGTGCTGGACGAAGAGTGTGATTTTGACCTGCCGGCCGGCACCTGCGTAACCATTACTCTTGAAGGCAAATATCAAAAGGGCAGGCAGTCTGTAGATGAATACATCGCTCAAACGGCAATGGCCAACCCACACGCCACAATAAGATACAATGCACCCGACGGCAATAACTACGAATATCCAAGACAGACGGAAAATGTGCCCAGGGTGCCGATAGAAATAAAACCTCATCCTTACGGCATCGAACTGGGCGTATTATTCAAGATGGCCAGAGAAAGTTCAGCCAAAAAGCTTGCACCTTTTTTAAAAAATGAATTTTCAAGGGTAACTCCAAGGGTGGCAGGTGAAATTTGCCATAAAGCCAAACTCAGGGAGACTCTTAGGACCTCGAGTATTACCCTACAACAGGTTGAAAAACTCCACGCAGCGATAAATCAAACCAGAATTATGGCTCCAGCGACCGACTGCATAGCACCGGTCGGAGCCGAGCAGTTAGAAGCCGGACTTGCAAGAGTTGTTGAGGCGGATTTTTACACTGCATACTCCCGGAGCCCGTCTGTTTATCGCGGCAATCCGTTCCTTGTCGAGGCGGCATTGGCCTATGGAATCAAAACCAATGGCAGCTCTGAAACGAATAAAGAGCCTTTGATGCGGCTTATTCGCATTGCCAATCGGGCACCTTTGTTGTATCAGCAGTCGGCCTGCGCGATATATAAGGCAATTATGGATATTAACTGGCGCAACTATGCACTCAGCCAGAGCAGAGGAGCTCTGCCGACAGGGCCTGTTATGGTAATGGTGCATATCGCTTCGGTTTGGGTACCTTTTACCTCCGAAAGCAAAGAGGCTATTGCACACTATCCTGAAATCATCAAGGAGATACAATTGGCGCTGCAGCAGTGCGGAAGAAGATTGGGGATATATCTAAGAAAGAAAAAACGCATACAGCAGGAGATGGACAAGCGACGCTATATCGAGATTTATTTGCCTTACATTGGCGAAGCACTTCAGGAAATACTGACACTTAGAAAAAGTCAGGTCGATACGGTTGTAAGTAAACTCAAAAGGATATTGGAAAGGTCAAGGAAGATATGATAGTTCGCCTTCCTCAAATATCGTAGTGAAAGTTAAAAATATGAAAGAGTCTTTAATAATCGGTATAAGTGGAGTCAGAGGTATCATCGGCGGGAACCTGACCCCAATAATTGCTGCCGAGTATGGCTGTGCGCTGGGTACATTCTTGAAGAATAATGTGCAACTAAAAAAAGAAAAGCTGCCTGTTGTCTGCATTGGCCGAGACTCCCGCCCGAGCGGCGATATGCTTAAATCAGCCGTAGCTGCGGGCTTGTGCAGCATAGGTATTAACATCACAGACTTAGGTATTGTAACAACTCCGACCGTTGGCATTATGGTCAGAGACCTCAAATGTGCTGCCGGCGTTGTAATTACTGCTTCCCATAATCCTGCCCGGTACAACGGCATCAAAGTGTTGCTTTGGAATGGGATGGCTCCACCGCCGCAGGTAGCTGAAGAAATCAAGAAGTGTTTTTTAGAGAAAAAATACAGCTTTGTCGATTCGCTAAGTTGCGGCAAAGTAACCTTTAATGAGCAGGCAAATAATATTCACATCGATAAGGCCTTATCAATCACCAATAAAGACATTATCACATCGAAGAGATTTAGAGTTGTTCTCGACAGCGTCAATGGAGCAGGTGGGCCGATTACTAAAAAGCTGCTTGGCGAGCTTGGCTGCGAAGTTGTCGCTATAAACAATGAGCCTACCGGCTTATTTGCCCACATGCCGGAGCCTCTTGCTGAGAACCTGACGGGTCTCTGTGAGGCGGTCAAAACCAATAACGCACAGATTGGTTTCGCACAGGACCCTGATGCTGACAGATTGGTGGTTGTTGATGAAAAAGGCAATTATATTGGTGAAGAATATACACTTGTCCTCGCAGCTAAGTCTGTACTCGGCAAAAGTGCAGGGAAACTGGCAACAAATCTGTCAACATCAAGAATGATAGATGATACCGCAAAACAACTTGGGGCAGAGGTTATTCGAACCGCTGTTGGTGAAGTAAATGTAGCTAATGCTATGGTCGAACACAATTGTGTCATAGGTGGTGAAGGCAATGGCGGCGTGATTGATTTGAGGGTTGGCCCTGTGCGTGATAGTCTTGTGGGAATTGTACTTATACTACAGCTAATGGCCGAGACCGGAAAGACTATCAGCAGCCTGGTTGGTGATATACCCCCCTATTATATGCGCAAACAAAAGTTTGCAGTTAAGACAGAAGATGTAAAGCACATATTGGACCGGACTAAGAAAACCTTTGCTGAAGCAAAAATTGACACAACCGACGGCTGTCGGTTCGACTTCGACGACGGCTGGTTACATATAAGACCGAGCAATACCGAACCTGTAATCAGAGTTATTGCCGAAGCGGAAAATGAATCTGCTGTCAGGAAATATATCAGTATGGTTTATAGCATTCTATCACGGTTCAGTTGATGTATGTCATTGCGAGGGAACACAGTGACCGAAGCAATCTCAACCCTTCGCATGCCCGAGATTGCCGCGCCCGCCGGGGGCGGGCTCGCAATGACAATTTCTCAGATTATGAGTAACAAAGTACTAGAATTTGCGAGAACCTTTTGGCTTCAACTAAATGAGCAATGACAAATTCGACAATTCGAGCAGACGTATAAAATCCGTAACAGTTCTGGGTATATTGACAAACGTACTGCTGTTTGTTGTGAAAGTATCTGTCGGCTATCTGGCTGGCTCGATGGCTCTGATTGCTGATGGGATTCATTCTGTCTCAGATATGTCCACCGATTTGGTTGTACTTCTCGGGTTCCACTTAGGCTCCAAGGAGCCCGACCAAAGCCATCCTTACGGCCATGGAAGGATTGAAACGTTTTCTGCCGGTCTTATAGCATTATTTTTGGTTTTTGTCGGCTCGGGAATGATTTACTATGCAAGCGCAGGTATTGCCGGAGCCCGGATTGCCAGTTTTCATATTACAGTACTGATAGTAGCTGTTATTTCTGTTGCATTAAAAGAAATGCTCTATAGAATAACAAAGAGGATTGCCTTAGCTTCTCATAGTTCTGCTCTTTATGCCAATGCATGGCATCATCGCAGTGACGCATTAAGCTCTGTTGTGGTGTTAATAGGCTACATATCCATAAAGGCAGGCTTTGAATATGGTGACCAGGTTGCCGCTGTTGGTGTTGGTTTGATGATTATATTGGTTGCCGTTCGGATATTAGGCCGATGCCTTAGTGAACTTACCGAAAGTGCAGTTGACAGAAGCACCATAGAGAAGATAAAATACGTGATTCGGGCCGATGACTCGATACGGCATTGGCACAAATTGAGAACTCGCACCGTAGGAAGGGAGGTATTTCTTGACTTGCATATTTTAGTTGATCCGGAGTTGAGCATAACAACTGCACACGAAATATCTGATAGATTTGAAAAGACCTTGGCAGAGCAACTATCTCGGCCTGTGAATATAATTGTTCATATTGAGCCGGATATACCAGCGATGAGAAAATAAAATTCACTAATGTGATGAAAACTTTTTATGGAAATGAATATTAGGATTTGCAATTAACAGTTTTATTTAAAATGGTGTAAGTTAATATGAGTCTGGAGAAATTTTTTAAGCCACGTTCAGTTGCTATCGTAGGTGCCTCACAACAACCTGGTAAAGTCGGGTATGAGATACTTAACAGTATGATTGACGCCGGCTACGAGGGTAAAATTTTCCCCGTTAATCACAAGGCGCAATCCATCGCAGGTCTAAAATGCTACCCTGATCTTGCATCAATAAAGCAGAGCTGCGACCTTGTGATTATTGTGGTGCCGGCACCTGTTGTTCCGGAAATTATCAGGCAATGTGCAAAAGCTGGTACCAAGGCAGTAATTATTATTACCGCCGGTTTCAAGGAAGTCGGTAAAGATGGAAGGGAGTTCGAAAAGCAGGTTACAAGCATAGCAAGACAATCGGGGATAAGAATAATAGGTCCAAACTGTCTTGGTGTAATAGCTCCTTCAAGCAAACTGAATGCAAGTTTCGGCGGTGATTTGCCATTAACAGGTGTCATCGGCTATCTCTCACAATCCGGCGCATTGCTTGCAGCTATCCTGGATATAGCTAATGCGAGCAATATCGGCTTCAGCAAATTAGTCAGTATCGGCAATAAAGCTGATATTGATGAGCTGGATATCATAAAGGCTTTTGCTGAGGATAAAGAAACGAAAGTTATCGCAGGTTATCTCGAAAGTATCACCGATGGCAACGCATTTGTCAGAGAAGCAGAGCAGATTTCACATAATAAACCAATACTGTTGATGAAAGCTGGCGGAACTGCGGCCGGTGCAAAAGCTGCATCATCTCATACAGGAAGTCTTGCTGGCAGCGAAACGGCCTATGAGGCAGTCTTTGCCCGAGCAGGGATAATTCGCTGCACTTCTATCAGGCAGCAGTTTGATTACGCCCAGGCCTTGGCTTACCAGCCGTTGCCTAAGGGGGCTGCTGTTGCGGTGATTACTAACGCCGGTGGAGCCGGTATAATGGCGGCCGATGCTGTCGAACGCCAGGGTCTTACATTCGCGAAATTAGCCGAGAAAACTGTTGAAAAATTAGCCTCACAGCTTCCTGCTGCTGCAAATCTGTATAATCCCGTTGATGTTTTGGGAGATGCATTAGCTGACCGCTACGAGTTTGCCATCGATGTTGTCCTTGATGACCCGGGTGTTAATACCGTGCTGGTTCTGCTGACACCGCAGGCGATGACCGATGCGGCCGGCACAGCCAAAGTTGTTGTAAAGACAGCACGAAAAAAACCTGATAAACCCGTCCTTGCCTGTTTTCTCGGTGCAGATAAAGTCGAGGCCGGCCTGAAAATTTTTCTTGAAGGGAAAATCCCCCATTATGACTCCCCGCAAAAGGCTGTCTCGGCCATTAAAGTTCTGACAGATTATTTCAGGTGGCGTTCAAAACCAAAGCGTGTCGTAAAGCTTTTCCCTGTTAATCGTAGAAAGGTCGAAACAATAGTGGACAGACACCTGCGACAAGGCATACGCGACATTGGTGAGGCCGAATCAAAAGAAATACTCGAAGCATGCGGCTTTGTAACGCCAAAAGGCTTTATTGCAACAACCGCCGAGCAGGCAGCCAGCATAGCTGGGCAGCTTGGTTACCCAGTTGTGCTGAAGATTTGGTCACCGGATATACTACACAAATCAGATGTAGGTGGTGTCAAAATCGGACTCGAAGAGTCTCAGGAAGTGATGGACGCATTTGACCTGATGATGTACAGAATACCAAAGAAGCTTCCAAATGCTAAAATATTGGGCGTTCTGGTCCAGCAGATGTGTACAAAGGGAAAAGAGGTTATCCTTGGAATGAAGCGTGACCCGAATTTCGGTCCGCTGATGATGTTCGGAATGGGCGGAACGATGGTCGAAGTGCTTAAAGATGTCTCGTTCTATCTTGCGCCATTGACACCCGAAGAGGCAAAACAGATGCTGATAAATACAAAGACATACCAAATGCTCAAGGGTGTTCGTGGACAGCAAGGTGTGGATATCGATGTAATAGCAGAAGGTCTCCAGAGACTCTCGCAGTTGGTTACAGAATTTCCTCAGATTCAGGAGATGGACATTAACCCATATATGGTCGGGCCCAAAGGCTCTACTCCAATTGCAGTTGATGCCAGGATAAGTGTCGAATAACAACGCTTAGAGAGAATTAAGATGCAGAAGTTTGATTGGAAAGAAAAATACAACAGCAAAATTGCAACAGCTGTTGCAGCGATGAAATTAGTCAAGTCCGGCAACCATATATTCATAGGTACCGGCTGTGCTCAACCTCAGCACCTGGTCAATGCCCTTGTCAAGCATTCCGCCAATATTTATGACGCTCATATTGTGCAGCTATTGACCATGGGGCCGGCTCCATATGCCGACGAAAAATTTCGCGAAAAGTTCAAAATGAACAGCTTCTTTGTCGCGGATAATGTCCGTCATGTCCTGAGCAAAGGTATCGGGGATTATACGCCTATATTTTTATCAGACATTCCTAAGGAATTTGAGAGCGGAAGAATCCCCATCGATGTTGCGTTAATTAGCGTAACAGTTCCTGATGCCAATGGTATGTGCAGCCTTGGTGTTTCAGTTGACATCGTCAAGGCAGCAGCCGCAAACGCAAAGTACGTAATAGCACAGGTTAACCAAAATATGCCGTGGACTTTCGGGGACAGTTTCATACACGTCAATGCCATAGATATGCTGGTACCTTATGATGAGGAAATAATTGAGCTCCCTGTGCCTGAACTGGATGAATCACTGCGACGTATAGGCCAGAACGTCGCCAGACTTGTTGAGGACGGCAGTACCATTGAATGTGGGATAGGGCGAATCCCTCAGGCACTTGCTGAATATTTGGTAAATAAAAAGGACCTCGGTATTCATACAGAGATGTTCAGCGACTGGATTATAGACTTAGTAGATTCTGGCGCAGTAACCTGTGCTAAAAAATTGCTCAACCACGGCAAGATTGTGGCAAGCTTCTGCATGGGCTCTAAAAGATTATACGAGTATATTAACAACAATCCTTTCTTCGAGTTTTATCCAACCGAGTATGTCAATGACCCGTTTATTATCAGTCAGCACGAAAAAATGGTCGGAATAAACGTTGGTCTGGAGGTCGATTTGACAGGACAGGTATGTGCGGACTCATTGGGATATCAATTCTACAGCGGCATAGGCGGCCAGGTTGATTTTATTCGCGGAGCGGCAAAAAGCCGAGGTGGAAAAGCAATAATTGCTCTTCCATCAACTGCCCAGGATGAACAGGTCTCAAGAATCGTCCCCCATCTTACAGAGGGCGCCGGAGTAGTAACCACCCGCGGAGATGTTCATTATGTTGTAACTGAATACGGAATTGCTTACCTGCACGGAAAGAGCATTAGAGAAAGAGTGCTTGCTTTGATTAATGTTGCACATCCAAAGTTCAGAAAACAGCTCATCCAGGGCGCAAAAGCTCAAAATTATTTATACCAGGACCAGATAGAGTTGGCCTGGGACCAGGTCAGATACCCTGAAGAGCTTGAGCGTTATGATACACTGCGTGATGGGACAGAGATATTCTTCAGACCCGTTAAACCGACGGACGAACCTGCACTATCTGAAATGTTATATTCGTTAAGTGAAGAGTCTGTTCGCAAAAGATATATGACGCGGACAATGACGTTTCCACACAAAGACGTCCAGCAATTAACAAATGTTGATTATACACAGAACCTTGCTATTGTTGGTACGGTTCCTGGTGTTTCAGGCGAAGAAATAGTTGCAATTGCTCAGTATTTTCTTGACCCAAAAACCCAGGCTGCTGAGGTAGCTTTTATTGTTCAGGATGAATGGCAGAAAAAGGGAATGGGGACATTTCTCCTGGATTGCATCACCGAAATGGCTAAGCAGCGAGCAGTGAAAAGTTTTTATGCTAAGGTATTGCCAAACAACAAGGCGATGCTGTCAATTTTCCATAACTCGGGCTACAGAGTAAATACTGAATTTGACGGCGACGTTTACAATATCAATTATGATCTGACAAAAAAGGAAAAGTAAGATTCGTCTCGTCCTCAGCATTGCGACATATGAATTTTATGGATTACTTGTCACATTGCTTTTTGACAAGGAACAGTTTTGAATAAACCGGCAACAGCTTTTATTTATTCAACCGAACTGGAAAAGTACGCCTATCCACCGGAACATCCCTTTAATACCGCTCGCGCTAAAAAACTTCGTAAGATTCTCAATTCTATGGGTCTGCTTTCGGGTGATAATAGAACTGAAGTGCCGCCTGAGCCGGCAGCCGAAGATGTCCTGACAAAGTTTCACTCTTTGCGATATCTAAATGCATTAAAGCTTGCCGGCCAAGGTAAGTTTGATACAGACGCTTTAAGTATGGGCATAGGAACATCCGACTGTCCGGTTTTTGAAGGATTGTATGATTACTCTGTTCTGGCCTGCGGGGCGACACTTACAGCCGCAAAACTAATGCTCACAGGAGCAGCTCAGTCTGCTTTCAATCCTTCCGGCGGATACCACCATGCAGGTCCCGAAAGAGCCTCAGGATTTTGTTATATCAATGATGTTGCGCTTGCCTGCTTGATTTTTGCTGAAGCAGGCAGAAAGGTTCTTTATCTCGATGTAGATGTCCACCACGGTGACGGCGTTGCATATGCATTCTATGACCGCAGTGATGTTATGACTATATCATTGCATCAGGACCCCAGGACTCTTTTTCCCGGAACAGGATTTGAAGATGAAATCGGCACAGGGGCAGGAAAAGGTTACTGTATAAACATTCCTCTTCCCATAGGAACTTATGATGAAGCATATTTGAATGTCTTTGAGAGAGTTGTTTTGCCTTTGATTGCTTCTTTTAGTCCCGAAATAATTGTTTTCGAATTAGGTGCCGATGCTTTAGCGTCGGATCCACTTGCGCAAATGTACCTGACGAACAACGTTTACGCTGATATTATCAAGCATTTATTAAGTTTTAGCAAACCTATCCTGGTAACCGGAGGCGGCGGATACAATATACAAAACACCGTCAGGGCCTGGGCCTTAGCCTGGAGTGTTCTATGTGAAGCCGATAAAGGGGACGAAATGAATCTTGGCCTCGGAGGAGTGATGCTTGAGAACACCGACTGGCAGGGAGGGCTTAGGGACAGAGTTCTAACGGTAACCGATCAACAGAAAAAAACCGTAAAGCCTGTCGTAGATGCTGTCATTGAATCTGTCAAATCAAGAATCTTTCCGACCCACGGCTTGTAGAAAACCACAAGCAAAAAGGCCTGAGTGAATACCCAGGCCAAAGTCGTTTCAATTAAAAAGGTTGTACCCTAAATTTTCCCGGCTTAACCTTTCATCTATGCTGTTTCAGCTTCCATTACAGGTTTAACCGGCTTAAGAAACAGTGCAACTACTGCTGCTGCAAGACTTGCAATACCAGCAATTACAAATGGTATTGCCCAGGCTTCAATATTGCTTCCGCCTGCCGCGTCACGGAAATAGCCGCCTAAATAGGGGCCGACTATGCCACCAACTCCATAAGCGGTGAATACCCATCCATAGTTGTGCCCAACAGTTTTATTGCCGAAGAAATCCGCAGTCGCCGCAGGAAACAGTGAAAAGTTTCCACCGAAATTAAAACCAATAATAGCTGCTCCCAGATAAAGAAGACCGACAGTCGAACCCATATGATAGAAGAAAAGCATTACGATTCCCTGGAACAAACACATCAAGAACAAACTCATCTTTCGACCAATCTTATCAGAGACAGTACCCCAGGCAATCCGACCAATTCCGTTGGCTAATGCAAAAAATACCGCCATTGCAGTCCCTGCTTTTGCAGAAGCCTCTACCTTGTCCATACCTGCATTGACCAGAGCATCGATACCAAAGAGCTTGATACATCCAATGACCATAAGTCCCGCCATCGCACCGGTGATAAACATAAACCACAGTGCAAAGAACTGACCGGTTTTTAACATCTGACTACTTTCGAGATTGACTGCTCCATTGGCCCGGGCCTCGGAAGAAACTTCAGGCGGGTTCCAGCCAGCCGGTTTATATCCTGTGGGCGGATTGACCATCCAAACCGAGCCTAACAGCACGACAAGTGCAAAGGCAATCCCATAAATAAGAAACGTATTACCAACACCCACGTTCGCAATCAGTTGGCCCCACGACCCAGCCATTTTTACCCACAATAGTGCACCAAAACCGAACCCCGCAACAGCAAGACCGGAAAGTAATCCTTTTTTGTCTGGAAACCACTTTACGCCTACTGCAATCGGAACCACATAAGCCAAACCGATTCCCGCCCCACCAATCACACCTATAGTTATAAGATGACCGATAAAGCTCGTGCCTACGAACCTGGCCAATATATATCCCAGACCAAGTGTAATACCACCAAGAGCTGCTACATTACGAGGTGGAAATTTGGCCTGCATACGACCGGCAATAACCATTATCACCGCAAAAGCCGCCAGCCCTACCCCGAAAATCAATTGTGTCTGCTTGCCGGTAAAATTGTAAGGTTCAGCTACTAAGCTCGGCGTAAATACACTCCAGGCATAAATGGCCCCGAGGCACAATTGGATTAAAAGTGCCCCAACAACAACTAACCAGCGATTAGTAACTTGCTTATCAGACATGGCAAATCCTCTCCAGTAAATCTAAAAAATGGCGCTCACTAAAAAGTGCACGCCCGGTTCCAAATTCCTTAAATACACTATGCACCAACCTGGCTTCGTCCTTTTACAAGGGCTTCAACTACACTGGGGTCGGCCAGTGTGGTGATGTCCCCGAGGTTATCTGTGCTCTTCTCAGCTATCTTACGCAAAATCCGACGCATAATCTTGCCCGAACGAGTTTTCGGAAGTGCCGGTGCAAACTGAATGGCCTCAGGTGCGGCAATGGGGCCGATTTCTTTACGAACATGCAGAATAAGTTCTTTCTTCAGTTCTTCAGATTCTTCAATACCCTTAACTAAAGTCACAAACGCATATAGCGCCTGACCTTTTATTTCGTGAGGCATTGGTGTAACTGCCGCCTCTGCAACCTTCTCATGGCTGACAAGGGCGCTTTCGACCTCAGCAGTACCGATACGGTGTCCTGAAACATTCACAACATCGTCAATTCTACCCATCAGCCAATAATCTCCGTCTTCATCAACCCGGCACCCATCAGCAGTAAAGTAAACATCATTGAACATTGTGAAATACGTATCAATAAATCTCTCGTGGTCCCTCCACATCGTCCGCATCATTCCGGGCCAGGGCTTTCGTATGCAAAGCTTACCGCCTTCATTTACGGCACATTCAGTCCCATCGTCTCTCAGGACAACCGGGTCAACACCAAAGAAAGAACGAGATGCGCTGCCGGGTTTTAAGGTATGGGTGCCAGGAAGCGGCGTAATTAGAATCCCTCCGGTCTCAGTCTGCCACCATGTGTCAACAATAGGACACCTTTCATGTCCAATGTTTCTATAGTACCACATCCAGGCTTCCGGATTAATCGGCTCACCAACCGTCCCAAGTATTCTTAGCGTATCGAGCTTATACTTAGCAGGCCACTCATCTCCAAGTCGCATAAGAGCGCGAATAGCTGTAGGAGCCGTGTAAAAAACCGTAACACCAAATTTATCACAGATATGCCAGAAACGCCCGGCATCCGGATACGTTGGAACGCCTTCAAACATCAGAGACGTAGCACCATTTGCAAGAGGCCCGTAAACAATGTAGCTGTGCCCTGTTACCCAGCCAATGTCAGCGGTACACCAGTAAACATCATCATCATGAACATTAAAAATAATCTTATGTGAAAATGAGGTGTGCAAGAGATATCCGGCCGTAGTATGGACAACTCCTTTGGGCTTGCCGGTTGAGCCGGATGTATAAAGAATGAACAATGGGTCATCAGCATCCATATGCTCGGCTTCGCATTGGTCAGATGCTGTAGTTGTTTCGTCGTGGTACCATGTATCTCTGCCGGCCTTCATATCGCACGGGTCGTCACTGACCTTTACCACGATGACACTTTCGATAGTTGGAGTATTCTTCAGCGCGGCATCTGCGATTTGTTTGAGCTTTATGTGTTTTCCACTTCGAAATGAAACGTTCGAGGTAATCAGCATTTTGCAGTCGGAATCGTTAACTCGACCCTCGATAGCATCGGAGCTGAATCCGCCGAAGATAACCGAATGAATTGCACCTATTCGGGCACAGGCAAGCATAACTATCGGAAGCTCCATGACCATCGGCAGGTAAATCGCCACGCGGTCGCCCTTTTTGATACCTTTCGATTTCAAAACATTGGCGAATTTGCAAACTTCCTTGTGAAGCTGCTCGTAAGTATATTTTTTAACAGCGTCCTCTGTTTCACCCTGCCAAATCAACGCTGTCTTTTTTGCAATCGGTGTACCGAGATGGCGGTCAAGACAATTGTACGAAACGTTCAATTGACCATCAGCAAACCAGGTGTGCTCAATCTTGCGAGCTTTTGTGTCCCATGTATATTCAAGGCTCTTGGTTGGTTCCTTAAACCACGTCAGATTTTTTGCCTGCTCCAGCCAGAAACCGTCAGGATTGTTAATTGACTTTTTCCACATCTGCTCATATTGCTCAAGGCTGCTTATGTAAGCATTGGCCTTGATCTGGGCCGCCGGCGGAAACGTACGCTTCTCGGTCATCAGAGAATCAATCGCTTTTTGCTCATTTACCATACTGCTCTCTCCTTTAATATGAAATGATTTTACTTTTTCTCCATGTTACGATAAGAGTGGGCAATTTATCTGACTTTTCCAATACAGTCAACCAAAAAATCTTTGACTAACCATCCTCGAAACAAACGTGTTGTAAGCCGCTTCTTAGCAAAGACTTGTGGAATTTACAACAATTTGTGAGCAAAAAAAATAACTTCTTAGAATAATGTCATTTGAGCATTTTGTGGTTGAACATACAATGATTTACAGGGTAATATGTTCTAAGCGCAGCTTAGGTTAAAGAGTTATCTGCTAAAATTCAGCAATCAATTTTAAGTCATCGAGATTACAATGGGTCTTTACGATAGAGATTACACAAGGGAAAATTTCCAGCACGGTTTTCGAAACGCCCCTCAGATGCGAATGTCGTTTCCACAAATGACGCCTATGGTCAAACGGCTGCTGATCATCAATGTTGCCGTGTTTTTCCTGCAAATTTTAGGAGCAGATAGATTTCTGGTAAGTTCCTTTTCGGTCTATCCGATTTCTGCCTCAGCAGTCCTGCAGCTCTGGCGGTATGTGACCTATCAGTTCCTGCACAGACATCTATTGCACATTCTTTTCAATATGCTCGGCTTGTTCTTCCTGGGGCCTGTACTCGAACGGTACTGGGGCAGCAGGAAATTCCTGATATTCTATCTTGGTTGTGGAGTGGCTGGAGGTCTGCTTTATCCGGTTTTGGTTTGGCTAAATGTAATCAAAACACCTCTCCCTCTTATTGGCGCTTCAGGTGCAATACTTGGAATGTTGGCTGCCTGCGCAATACTCTTTCCTCAGTTCGTTGTTATAATTGTTGTCTTTCCTGTGCCCATTAGAATTGCAGCAGTTATTTGTATTTTCATAGCAACCGCCATGATACTAAAAGGTGCAAATGCAGGGGGGCAGGCAGCGCATCTTGGGGGAATGGCCGCAGGTGCTGCTTATGTGTTTTCCCGAAAATGGCGAGAGTACTTAAAAACAAAATTCCAGATGGGCCTTAGGCAGAAAAAAAATACTCAGCAGCAATCTTTGCAATTTGAGCTTGATAGAATCCTCCATAAGGTTCACAACCAAGGCCTTCAAAGCCTCAGCTCGAAAGAAAGAAGAACTCTAAAAAAAGCCACCAGAGCCGAGCAGGAAAAACTGTAGAGGACTGCACTGTAAGAACTCTGCAGGAAATGGTTGCCGAAGGTGGGAAAATCAATCAAAAGCTGGTTTGGCCTGAGGTGCGATGTGAAGCATTGGATACTGTGGATGGAATAAGATTTCAGGCAGCGTTCCGGCCAATTGGACAAGTGGACAGCGGAATTGATCCAAGAACTTCCAAATGAAGCGAAGAATCGGGGTACTGCATAAGACAGCAAAAACTTATGACTGTCGAGGATACATAAAAGCTTTGCTTTGATTCAACTGCCTAAATCCTGACAGAAAGCTCATCAGCTCAGAAAGGGCACAGTCTGTGAAAATAATCGAAGAGCCTCAGTTAGAAATCAAGCGGAAACTGCCCTGGTTCATAGATGCTTTTTTGTACCCGTTGAATATATCAGGATTCATTCATATTACTTTATTTGTACTTTTGCCGCGGCTGTGGTCCTTGTTTATAAAACTATCATTGTCTTGTATACCGCCTGTATATCATACTGCGGTAGGAGAAATATTGGGGCCGTTGACATTTATTTTTTATGTTCTGGTCATTGGATATTTATGTTACTACATCTATGATTGCCTCTTGGATAGCGCTAAAGGCGGCATACGTGCGCCGATACCAACTTTTGGTATGAACCCTTATACTGCAAATGTGTGGGAGCTTATATCAAAGATATTCCTGGTCCTTGGCAGTTTTGCTATATGTTACTGTTGGGCAGCCGTTTATTACATATTCGCTAGGCAAACTGATAATGTTTTTTGGCTATTGTGCGCAATTGGGTCGTTTCTACTGCCTATGTCGCTTCTCGCTGGGTTGATGTTTGGCTCGTTTGATGCTCTCAACCCAATAATGATTGTCAATTCAATATATAAAACTTTCATCACTTATTGGATTTTGTTGTTCTTTTTTTACATTCTCGTTGCAATGATTGTGAAAATTCTGCCTCGACTGCCGCTCTGGAACCTCGTTATTTCCGGCTTAAGGATATATCTCATCTTTATATCTTCTTATCTGTTAGGCAGGTTTTACTGGATGAATAAGGACGGGCTTGACTGGGGGATTTAGCCTGTCGCAGCAAAATCATTTTTATTCTCGAATCTTTATGCTTTTTGCGTGGGCATCAAGGCCTTCGGTTTGGGCTAAACGTATGATGTCATCGGCGCTTTCAGCGAGTTTTGTCTTATCGTACTTAATAATGCTTGTTGATTTTATAAAGTCGTTGCTGCTAAGTGCGCTGAAGAATTTTGCGCTTTTGCCGGTCGGCAGGGTATGGCTTGGCCCTGCCCAGTAATCGCCAACTGCAACAGGACTGTAATCACCGATGAATATCGCTCCGGCATTGTCGATTTTCTCGGCTATCGACTCACTTTCGCTGCCGCAGTGGATTTCAAGGTGCTCTGACGCAAAATCATTAGCAAAATCTATTGCCTCGTTAATATTGTTAACGACTATAATGGCACCGAACTTTTCCAGAGATTTGGCTGTATGTTGTTCTCTGTCTAAGCTCTTTAATTGCTTTTTCAATTCAGAGAGCAACTTATCCGCAAACTCTGGCGAATCCGTTATTGTGATTGCACTGCCCGGAGAATGTTCTGCCTGGCTTAGCATATCCGCTGCGGCCCATGCGGGATTGGCACTATCATTTGCTATGATTAATACTTCACTGGGCCCTGCGACCGAGTCGATATCGACCAGGCCGAAAACCTCGCGTTTTGCCAATTGCACCCACCAGTTGCCCGGGCCAACTATCTTGTCAACCTTACGGATGCTCTCTGTGCCCCAGGCAAGTGCGGCAACTGCCTGGGCACCGCCAATACGATAGACATGCCTTATCCCTAACTCAAAACACACTGCCAGTATCACCGGATGAATACTGCCGTTGTGCCTTGGTGGAGAAACCACGACGATTTCCTTTACGCCCGCTACCATAGCCG
>JAFGRL010000191.1 GCA_016935195.1 Sedimentisphaerales bacterium | reverse complement strand
GGTGATGATAAGAAAATCGTGTTTGGAGCAAGTAGACTTATATCGAGAGTTTTTTCGCTATTCGCAAGATTACGACTTGTGGTTGCGAATCTCACAATACTTCGATCTGGCTATTATGCCTGAATTATTATATCAATATAGAGTGACATTTCAAGCAATAAGTGTCTCTCAACGTAGGATCCAACTTAAATACGCCAGGATTGCCAAGAAAATGCACGCGGAACGGCTTTCACGAGGAACAGATTCTTACAATAAGATAGTCTTATCGTATCCTAACGGTTTGCCCAATTGTGATAGTAAGGATGACAAATACAACTACCACGTTTTTATGGCTAAAGAATTTACATGCGCCAAAAACTACCAAAATGCATGGAAAGAACTTTGGAGTGCGTGGCAGATGTGTTGTTGGAAATGGGAAGTGTATTATCTACTGGTTAGGAGTTTGCTAGACAATAACCTGCTAACCATCTATCGTAAATTGCGGAAGTATAACTTAAACGATGTAAAAGAATGAAATTACACCTTGCTTTTCAATAGATTCACCTGTTTTGAGCTGACAGATCAGCTACCCAAAGTGATATAAATCTGACGTAGAATACTATGAAAAGATTGAGTAAAATCCCAATAAATAAACTTATTGCCAATCTCCTGATACCATTCTCAGGTTTCTATTGCAACCGGTTTGTAGACCCTGTATATGTGGTGTTTTCTCTATCTACGTTTTTGTTGCTATTCTATATAGTACTTAGGGGAAAAGTTTTTATTGACTCGACAATATTGTTGGTTGCGGGGTTTGTAGGTTACCTATTTTTGACACAAGCGTTAATAGGGGGCCAAATAAGTACTATTGCTAACGTGTTAATATCTTTACTATATTTTGCGCTAACCGTCGTGTTAACCATAAGACTTGACAGAAAAGATATTATATCATTGTCAAATAAATTTATTTTCGTGTCTATAGTTTTACTAATTATCGAATGTGTTTGGAGATTAACTCATCCAACGCATGGTTATGAAGGATACCGCATCTACAAAATGGAAAGTCTTATGTATCAAGACTCAAACTTTGTTGGTGTTTTTGTTGTTGTGCTATTCTTCTTTGCTTACTTTCTTCACACATATGGATACAGAAAACAACATCTTTCCCTGCTTCTTTTGTTTTGTCTTGCGATATGTACCTTTTCGAGAGCAAGTATATTAACCATACCATTATTCTATTTTATTTTTAAATATGCGAGACGTTTATCCTTTAACAAGGTAATTCCCGTCATTCTAGTTGGTGGCATAATAATCGGTTTAGTAATAAGTTTGCGGCAGTTTTTCTTTGTTAAAGTTAGCCTGTCGCTCAAGCTTATGATTATTAGCCTGGCCCAAGATTTTTGGCGTGACAGTCCCTTAGTTACACAACTTCTTGGAGTTGGATTTGGGAATACGTACTCAAATATTGGAATAGGCAGTCACAATATAATCGTAACATATCTTATGGAGTCAGGGGTCATAGGTGTTGTGTTGTTATTGGCCTTATGGTGGATGATTGCTTTAAAAACAAGATTTAAAGCGATATTAATTTTGTTACCCTTTGGATTCAATGCTATGTCGCTCGCAGGGCACGGTGTACCATACCTCTATTGCTCTTTGGGGCTATTGTATGTAATGCACAAAAAGGGATAAGTAGGCATGTTCAGCAAGTTTCAGACTTTCACATTTTTCCCGACCCTATATTGGTCACATACCCTTGAACGCCAACAGGAACTTATCTATCGTTTTGCGCAAATAATAAAGCGTAATATACAAATAATACAGCCGTTGGGATTGGTTAAACATCCAATCTTGTCGAAGAAAATAGTGCGAAAAGTCTTTTCCAAGATGAAAAACAGCAAATCAAGATACAACGACGAGCAGATCCTTGATAATATGATCTTTCTAAAATTTGCTTATTTGCATAGATTTGATAATTTCTCTACCAGGTTTAATATTATGCAGTTGAACAGGAAGCTGGCTTTGAGCAGAAATAACTTTTTTTGGGCAAGTTATGTAAATCCTGCGATCTATTCAGTTTTCAAAAAGTCCATGTTTAAAATAATAGACTTAGCGGAAAGAAGACAAGCCAATCCACAACTATCTGACGTTATGAAAAAACTCGAAAAACGAGCAGTCTCTGAGGCAGAACTAGTATTTGTAGATAATTTGGCGACTTTTGAAGATTACAAAGAGCTGACTTCAAACATTCATTATCTGCCGCAAGGATATGACCACACCATCTTCAAGAAACCACGAAACGCACAAAGAACCAAAATAGGATATATCGGCAACCTTCACAATGCGATAGATTATGGGTATTTATCCAAGTTGGTTGAGCTCAACTCAGATAAAACATTTATATTTGTAGGCAAGACTCTGGATTCAAAGGCAAATCAGCTTTCAAAATACAGAAACGTCGAAATGGTAGACATTGTTCCTAAAGAACAATTGCAGAAATACTTGGATCAAATGGTGTTCGGGTTAATCCCATACAAAAAAAATGGATTTACCGATGGGGTATTTCCAACGAAATTGTTTGAGTATTTGGGTGCGTATGTTCCTGTCATTTCGACGAGTATTCCCGAAGTTTCGAGATATGAAAACAAACGGTTTATCTTTGTTTTGGATGAACCTGGCCATATAAATTTCAAGCCTGAACTCAAGGGACTTGAAACGTTTCTGAAAGGTAATACCTGGGATGATAGATTTGAAAAATATTTAAGCCATATTAAGAACAAGTGGGAATCTTCGATATGATAAAAGTTTTGTATGTAATTTCGACACTTCAACGAAGTGGACCGGTCAATATGTTATTCAACCTGGTAAAATACCTCGACCGCGAATTCTTTGAGCCGGTCATTTTAACTTTGTCAAAGGAACCACGAGATTCGGCACTTGTTGATTTTTCTCAAATCGGCATCAAGGTTTTATCTCTGAATTTTTCAAGAATTGCAGGGCTATTCCTCGCTCCATCCTTGTTGAAAAAAAAAGTTGATTCTATTAGTCCTAACATCGTACACTCGCAGGGTATTAGGGCAGATAATTTGTCCGCTAAATATTTAACATCCTATCATAGGGTTTCAACGTTACAAAACTACCCATTTTATGATTATACCGCAAAGTTTGGTAAAGTTAAAGGTAAATTAATAGCCAATATTCACTTGAAAATAATCGGCCGTTTACCTAATAAAATTGCTTGTGCAAAAAATCTCAGCCTACTCTACGAAACCAAGCACAATCTACAAATTCCTTATATTCAAAATGGCGTTGATAAGGCGATGTTTTTAATTGCTGGTGAACAGCACAAAGCATCTCTTCGGGGGAAATATTCACTGCCAAAAAGTAAAAAGATATTCATAACAGTGGGAAACCTGATTCATAGAAAAGATACTGAAACAACCATTAGAGCATTCATGAAATCTTCCGCCAAAAAAGGAGGCATCTTATTAGTTATGGGCGACGGGGTTGAATCGCAAAAACTGCACGCTTTGGCCGGAGGTTATGAAAATATAAAGTTTTTAGGTAATATTTCAAATATCAGTCAATACAAAGATTATTTGCAAGTATCTGATTTCCTTATTTCAGCATCTCTTGCTGAAGGATTGCCAACTGCTGTAATGGAGGCCTTGTCCTGTGGCCTGCCTTGTATTTTAAGTAACATAGAACCGCATAGGGAGATTTTGGCATTTGATCAAAAGGCGGGTAAGCTTACACCAGTCGGCGATATAAAAAAATTAGCAGATGCGATGGACGAGTTAGCCGAGATGTACTATGAAAGTATGTCGAAGGCGGCTGTAGGAATTGTGCATAAGCATTTGAGTTCCCAAAAGATGGCGGAAAAATATCAAGATATGTATGAAAAGCTGATATAAGTACCTGTGATATCTTGTATCGGCAATTAAAAAGTTATTTTTGTGTGAAAGAAAAGAACTCAATGAAGACAATCTTATTAATTCGTCCTGATTTACCGCAGGATTATCCTATGGGTAAGTTGCCTCCATTTTTACCGTTAGGATTGGGGTTTTTGGCAGCAGTATTAAAGAGGGCTGGATATCATGTGGAAATCCTAGATAATTATCTTTATTGTAAAAAAGCTGATGAACTTATAGAAGATGTTAGGTCTATCAAGCCGGATTTAATTGGTATTTCTGTAACTGTAGCTACAACTTCGACGGTAGATAGTATTATTTCAGTGTTGAAGGAAGAAAACATACCAATGGTAATAGGTGGCCCTCAAGTCACAATTGATCCAACTGGTACTCTAAAGCGGTTAAATGCTGAAATTGGTGCAGTTGGTGAAGGCGAAAATACAATTTTAGAGCTATGTCGGGTTTTACACGACACTGGAAGCTTATCTTTTGACAACCTCAAGGAAGTTAACGGTCTTGTACTCAAAACTAATAAAAATGGAAAGTATTATTTAACTCCTAATAGGCAGTTTATGAAAAAATTAGACACTTTACCTTTTATTCCGGTGTCTCTTTTTCCTTATCAAAAATATCAACAGAATACTCCGGAACTTAAAGCCAGCCCACTGGGCTGGATGAGTACCAGCCGTGGCTGTCCCTGGAATTGTAGTTTCTGTTCGAATATTCTTGTATGGGGACGACAGTATCGATATATGGGCCCAAAGAGGGTGGTTGATGAGATGGATTACCTAGCCAATAATTTTGGAATAAGGGCTATAGATTTTAGAGAGGACAATTTTACTGTAAACAGAAAAAGAGTTTTGGAAATATGCTCTTTAATCAAGGAAAGGAATCTTCAAATAGAATGGATGTGTGAAAGCCGCGTTGATATAGTAGACGAGGAATTATTGACTTCGATGAAAGAAGCAGGTTGCAGTGCCATATATTTCGGCGTAGAAAGTGGCACACAGCGAGTTCTAGATCTTCTCAGAAAAGATATAACTTTGGAAAAAACTGAGAGAGCATTAAATCTTTGTAAAAAGATCGGAATTAGAACCATAGCAGCCATAATGTTAGGAATACCTCAACAGACCTTAAAAGAGAACTATGAAAGCATCGATTTTATAAAAAAGTTAGATCCGGATATAGTCTATTTTAATGTTTTTATGGGATTTCCTGGGAGTGATTTATATGACTATATAGTACAGCATGATTTAATCTATAAAAAGTGGGAAGAGATAATCCTCCCAAATAGTGAAGTATTGACTTGGCCTGAAAAATTAAAATTAAAACAAAAGGTGGAATTATTATATAACATTTCACCAAAAGTACTATTTAGACATATAAAAAGGATAGGACTTATCCGAACTGCACAAAAAGGGGTCTTAACCATTAGAAGATATATGCAATCGAGGCGTGACTTTTAGGGTAATAATATACCAATGTGCAATCAAACCGTTATAGAATCAAACTTGTCGGTACTAATGAGCACCTGTATCAAAGACAGACCTAAGTATTTGGACATGGCAATTGAGAGCATTATCAGCCAAACCAGATCACCTGATGAAATAGTTGTCGTTAAAGATGGGCCTTTGACTGATGAACTATCCCGTATTATCAAACAATGGCAGCAGAAACGGCCTGGACTTTTCAAGCTCGTTTCGTTACCAGAAAACTGTGGACTGGGAGTTGCGCTTCAGGAAGGGTTAAAGGCATGTTCTTACGATATAGTAGCTCGCATGGACGCTGATGATATTAGTTGTCCTGAAAGATTCGAAAAGCAATTGAAATTCCTGCAGGAGAATCCTGATGTAGCTATTGTCAGCTCATGGATGGCCTATTTCGAAGATAATCCCAGCCAGATTGTTTTTATCAGGCAAATGCCGCAAAAGCCTGAAGACATTAGCAAGATTGCAAGGTTTCGCAATCCGATATGTCATCCTCCTGCCATGTTTCGCCGCTCTGAGGTAGAGGCTGTTGGTGGTTACACTCACCGACGCCGTAATCAGGATTATCATTTGTGGGTCCGAATGCTACTAAATGGTTCAAAGATAACCTGTATTCCGCAGCCGCTGTATAAGTTTAGATGCAACAGCAACCTTTTCAAGCGTCGGACAAGTTTCCAGCATCTGATTTCAATGATAAAGCTGCAAAAAGAATTTCTAAAGATGGGATTTATATCATACTCACAATACCTTTTAAATATCAGTGTTCGAATAATAGCATGTATCTTGCCTGTTACAGTTACCCAATTTATACGGACGAGACTATTAAAATTGTAGTTTTGCTACCGTGATACGAATATTGCTATTCTTAGGCAATGCTTTTCTGATAAACGTTGGTTTTCTTCTTACTTTCCTTATCAGGTATGGCCTGCCATTTTCCGAAATTAATTTTCTGAAACGTTGTTTAGTGTAGCTTTTGATTATGTTTTCAGAATTCGATGGGGGCATTTCCGACGAGTGTATTTGTCATTTCGGCAGAGCATCTATATAAAACCACTCGCATAGAGCTTTACGCATTAGTATCCCTTTTACGGGCCGACAGGAGTATTAGATTGCGGATTGCTTCGGTGTCCCGAGCGGCAAGCCAGCTCTTCTCGAACTTTTCTTCCTGGGCAATTTGTGCTATGGCCATAAGCGCACGGAGGTGATAATTTCTTTCATCCTTGCTTCCTGCCAAAACAAACATTATCCTGACCGGCTCAGCGTAGTTGGGAAAATCGATACCATCGATTGCCCTGACGAGTAGAATGTCAAACTTTTTTTCGCCTTCGACCACGATGTGAGGTATGGCAAGGCCTGGTTGAATTACCGTGGCTCCCTCCGCCTCGCGATGAAGAAATTTTTCAAAAAGTACATACTCATTTGTGCCGAGTCTAGGTGCGAGAATATCGGAAAATTCCCGAAAAACTTCCTGAGCGTCCCGACGAGCCTTTATATCGAGAATTACACAATCCCGGATGAGTTTGTCGAACCTGTCCTCGATTATTTCGTCACGCTCCAAAAGGATATCCCGGAGCTCATTTTCGAGCGTAACCGTTTTTAGTTCACGGTCGGTTACTCGTTCGACTATATGCATCGCAGCAGAAGCACGTGTAACTTTCTTCGAGGCATATAATAAGAACCAAACAGCACTTACTCCAAAAAATGACACGCAGGCGACAAGGGGAACCGTACCCATATCGATAATCAGGCCGGTATAAGCAATGATGGTAAAGATGTGAAGGTAAGGGTAAAGAGGAGATTTGAACTTCGGACGGTAGCTTTGTATCCTGCTCTCACGCATTATAATCACACTGGCATTGACAAGAATGAAAAGTATTATCATTAGGGTCGAGGCCGTTTTGACAAGTGATTCAATATCAAGGCATACAATTGCCGTAATCATAAATCCGCCTGTGAGCAGTATACTGATATGAGGTGTTTGGAACCGCTGATTCACGTGGGATAAAAGTGACGGCAGCAACTTATCTCTGCTCATAGCCATGGGGGACCGCGACGCAGCGAGTATGCCGCCGTTGGCTGTAGTTACAAAGGCAGCTATTGCCGCTAAAGCCAGGATTGCAAAGCCTGCTGAGCCTATAAACTTGCTTGCTGCCAGGGATACAGGTAGAGAGCTATTGCCTAACTCTGTCTGATTCACAACACCAACCATAATTATAATTACACCAAGATAAAACACTGTTACAACAAACCAAGCTAATATCATCCCTAACGGCAGGTTTCTGCCGGGATGCTTGACTTCTTCGGCAACGCTGGCAACTTTAGTCAGGCCGCCAAAACTTATAAAGACCAGACCCGCTGTGGCAAGCACCGCCAGCCAGCCCTTCTCAAGGAAACCTCTGTATCTGACTGCCTCAACAGTTCCTGCCCCAAAAAACACAAACAGTGCAAGAATCGCCAATAATATCCCCACAAGCAAAACCTGAAATCTGCTTGTGTGCTTGACGCTTACGATATTTAATGCCGTAAAGCCTATGCAGCACAGGATGCTTATCGCCTTTAGGTGCCACTGGCTAAGCTGTGTGGGAAAAACCGCTTGAAGAGTAACCTCAACAAGAATCGCCATTCCCACAATTGCAAAGGCGCTCTTCAACGCTAATGAAAACCAGTTTGCCAGGCCGCTGAACAGGCCCCACAACGAGCCGAAACTTCGTTCGACAAAGAAATATGTCCCGCCCGCTCTTGGCATGGCAGTGACCAGCTCAGCTTGGCTGAACACACTTGGAAGCACTAAAAGTGATGCAAGAAAGTACGAGAGTATGACCGCAGGGCCCGCTTTTGAATAGGCAATGGCCGGCAGAACAAACAAACCTGAGCTTATCATTGCCCCCGCTGCAATGGAAAAGACACCGAGCAGGCCAAGCTCTCTGGTGAGTTTGGCTGTAGCTGAGTGCTTATCTTCGAGTTTTGAAGTGAGCTTTTCCATAAAGACCGTTTTGCAGCAATCATAAACCTTACAATACAGTATATCACCAAATTAATTTTTCAGCCATCGAAGTTTTTGCATGGATTTGCAGGCTAAAAACGAACAAAATGGTCAATCAAAAACGCAGGGGGGCGGATAGCGTACAGCGTAGAGTGGGTAGTGGGTCGTGAATCGTGGCTGATTTGAGAAATAGGCTATATAACTACCCCCATCAAGACCGGCTCGGCCATTCTATGAGCGTAAAGTGCCTCTGAGAGCTATCCTGTGAGATTCTAAGGGCTACTTAACTATGTCTCCTTCTCAACATCACCGCAGCGAGGGTGAGGCAGCTTAATTGTATGTCATGGTGCAAGGGTGATATTAGCGGTTGATTTTCCTCAACAAATCTTTCCTGGCCTGGACACGTAGTTTAGCATTCTCGTAGCGTCTTTTTTCATCCGCTGTTTCAGGTAATATCGGGGCCACTGGACAGGGATGTTTATCTTTACCAAGTGCCACAAAAGTCAGATGAGCCGTCGTAGCTATAATTTGTTCAGTGCTGTAAGGATCTTCCCGAATGACCCGAACACCAACTTCCATTGAAGTATGGCCAACATAATTAACAGAAGCCTTTAACACAACGTGGTCGCCAACACGAATCGGTTCTTTGAACGAGAGCGAATCGACACTTGCGGTTACAACCTCTTTGCCGCTATGCCTTTGGGCAGTCATTGAGGCGATCATGTCGATCCATGCTATAATCACACCGCCAAAGGCAGTCCCGTAAGGATTAGCCTGATGAGGCATCAACAGATACCTGCTCTCAACGGCACTATCGCTTGGTTTTTTACCTTCCATATTGTTCGGCCATTTCTAAAAGTTTGCAAAGTTTTTTGAGCAGACACACACCGAAACAAACAGAATACTACCTCTATTATGGCTGTCAAGCAAGGATATTTACAGTCTGATATTGCCTTTTGATACTCGATAAGATATACTTATAAGCTATGAAAAAGGCCGAAATCAAGCAAATTGGGGAGTGTTGTTAGAAGCCAGAATAAGTGTGAAAGCATTTATACTTGAGAACTCATGATAGAAATAAGAGACGACATTTTAATCTCAGAAAATGAGCTTGTGTTTAAGTTTTCTCGAAGTAGCGGCCCTGGGGGGCAGAATGTGAACAAAGTCAATACACGAGTGACACTGCGTTTTGATTTGGCAAATTCGATGAGTCTGTCGGATGTACAAAAGAAGCGAATACTGAAACAACTTGCGGGACGGGCCAGCAAAGACGGCGTAATACGAGTTGTTTCACAACGGTATCGAACACAAAAGGCAAATCGCAGGGCTGCGGTTGACCGGCTGCAGGAGCTGTTAAGTTTGGTCATGGAAACCAAACCCCTTAGGAAAAAGACAAAAGTGCCGGGGTCAGCGAAGCGGCAGCGATTAGAAGAAAAAAAGCGGCGCAGTATATTGAAACAACAAAGATCAGAGCATGATTTTGAGTCCTGATTTAGCGTTTTCTTCTCAACATCACCGCACCGAGGCCGAGCAGGAAGAGCGTTGAAGGTTCGGGAATCAATGCAAGAGCATAATCAATTCCGCCAGAAACTAAGAGAAAGTCATTTCCCACTGGAGGCTTCATCGATCCGTCTGTGTTTCCACCCCAACCTATTATCTGTAGTAGCCACTACTTAATCTGACAAACAGGTTCTTCTGTCTGTAAGGTATTGTTTAACATTTTCTCTCGAACCAACGGCATC
>JAFGRL010000190.1 GCA_016935195.1 Sedimentisphaerales bacterium | reverse complement strand
GGAAATTGGTGGAAACGTTTTACGATTTCATAGTATTCCCGGCATCCATGTTGTCGACGTGGATGGAAGATCAGGAGTTAGTTACCAGCAATGTAATATTTACCGTAGGACACTGATACTGGTTGAAGTAGGCCAGGATGACGGTTATTTAATAGACATCTTCCGTGTTAAAGGTGGTACGGAGAATTATGTATTAAGTCTGCACGGCAATGAAGGAACCTTTGATTTCGCAGGAGCAACACTTTCAGATCCTTGTACTGAAGGAACCTGGGCTGGTGCTGATGTAGAATATGGTGAATTATATGACCAGCCGGACCTCCAACCAGGCGAATACGGTGCATATACCGGCAGTGGTTATCAGCATTTAGAGAACTGGCAGCAAGCTGACCCTGATTCCAATAGTGTTGTGGTTGGTAGTTGGAGTTATTCTGAGCCAAATAGTATGTTGCGTGCTCATATTGTGCCTGACCCTTGTCAGGACATCATTGTTGCTGATGGAAGAGTATCACCAACAGGCAAAATTGATGCCGTCTTAAAGTACATGCTTACCCAAAGAACGCCTGATGTTACAGTTGGTGATAATTTTGTAACCGTATTGGAAATATGCGGTGCTGATCCTATCATTGACCATGTTGAATTTGAAAAAAATGCCGTTTATGGCGAGGGAGCCGAGCAGGTTATTATGTTGTCTGTGCATCGGACAGATGGAGTTGTTGATACGATAGCCATTTCTCCTGATGATACAGTAGCATATCAGGTAAATATGGTACCGAAAATTAGTTCGGATGCTGTTGTTGCACTGGTTCGCTCTGAAGAAACAGCTCTGGGGCAGAAGATAAATGCTTATGGTTTTGGTGGAACATATTTAGTGAGCCAGCAGAGTTCTGTTAACCATTCTATCCCGGAAACAATGACGGGGACGATTCAGGATTGTGATTATGAGAACAAAACTATCACAGTCGATGGGATGACTCTGCCTGCTGATCCGAATGAGCTTATCGGTTCGATGATACGGATATACAATAGCGATCATAGCTGCATGTATAAGATTGATGATATTCAAAGTGCTGGCTTGAATGCGGATATCACTTTGGCCGGGTCGGATATCTATACTGGCAGGATCAAAGTTAATTCGATAGATCCTGATACTAACCAAGTTTTCACAGTAACTAATCTTCTTCATCCGGATAATATGTCTGGTATGTATTTGATTTCGGATGATACTGTTTGGAGTAATAAAATTGCATCTGTAAATACATCAGGCGATATTTATACTTTAGAGTTAGTATCAGATCCGTGCAATGTGTCACCTGAGGATAATGCCTGGATTTCGGATGTTGGTATTGGTTCTTCGGTAGAGATTGAACGTAGCTTGTCATTAAGTAAGATGAATCGGGTGCATAATGTCAGTCGGAATATTTGGTATGAAACGATTCAGGATGCTGTAGATATGGCAGAGACAACAGATGAGATTGAAGTGCTGCCCGGGACGTACTATGAGACGGTGAATTTCGATGGTTGGGCAGGTACGTTGAGAAGTATCGATACGAATAATCTGGATGTTATTAATTCGACAATTATTGATGCCAATGATGTGGATGATGGTGTGGTTTTTGATTCTGGTGAAGTTTCAGATTCAGTTTTATGCGGCTTAACTATCTATAAAGGCGCCCCTTATGGTATACATTGTTACAGAGCCAGCCCTACGATAAATAAATGTATCATTCGAGACAATGCGACGGCAGGCCTGTTGTGTAACGGTGCGGAAGCAGATATTTCTAATTGTATCATTACAGGAAATGACGCGGGGGTGCATCTGTTTAATAACAGTTCTGTGAATCTGAATAACTGCACCATTGCCAATAATGCCTACTATGGAATATATAGTGATGGGTCAGGCTCTCCTAATATCAGAAATACTCTGTTGTGGGGCAATGATGACGATCTTGTAACTTGCACTGCGAATTATAGTTGCATAGAAGATGGAGATGCTGGGGCAGGAAATATCAATACAAATCCGGATTTTGTTGACTTGGCAGGAGCGGATTATCATTTGAAATCCATTTCACCTTGTATAAACGCTGGTGATCCTAATAGTAAGCATGTAAATACGGTAGATATCGATGGCCAGTCGCGCCTACTCTATGGTCGAGTTGACATCGGGGCCGATGAGGTAGTTCCAATTGCAGGAGATATCGAGATTGATGAAGATATTGACTTGGGAGATTTAATGATATTTGTAAGGAATTGGTTAAGTATTTGTAGTGGTCCGGATTGGTGCCAGAATTGTGATTTTGATCAAAGTGGAAAAATCGATTTATATGATTTTGCCTTTATGGCAACTCATTGGTTGGCAGGTACAGAATAAAATGTCGTCGAGAATCTTTCGTACATTCCTGTTGGTCCGTCATTTCGTTAACGTTTGTAGAAGCTAAGCTCCTGCATCGGGCCCCTCGAGGGGGCAGCGGGTTATCGGGCCATCACGAGAAAATTCTGACGAATAAGCTTGACAAAGCTTTATGAATATGTTTTAATATAAGTATGAGGCAGATTAACTGCGAACATTTTATCAGTTGGTGGTGGCCTGCGGAGATATATCCGACAGGCGAGCGGTGATTTGCCCTAAAAAAATAAATTAAATTTGATAAAAGAGCAGCCTGTCGGAAAAAACAGGCTGCTTTTTTATTTGTATTTTTGGTAATTAGAGGATAAAAATTGGGATAAAAGGTTCAAACTATGGATGATTATAGACAAATTATACTTGGTGCCAAACCCGGGCAGATTATACCTATAGTTAAGCGAATTGACTTTCCCGAGCCGGTGGAATTCTTTTCCAAGCTAAGTGACTATGGCAGAAGCAGGCACTGCTGTTTATTCGAGTCCCGGGAATACTTAGCTGATAGTGGGGCCCTGAGTTTCGGGACGGCAAGGCCGGCTCTTTATTTGTCAGGCAAAGATAATAGATTCAGCATTAAGGCTTTAAGTAAAACCGGCCAGCGAATGATAAAGTATTTGTCAACCCAGCAGAGAAAGAGGTTTGACTTCTGCGAATCAGTAGATTTTGTTGCAGACGGGATTAGTGGTCGAATAAGTCAATTGCAGGAGACAGTTGATGAACAGAGCAGGTTAAGCAGTGTAAATCAGGCAGATGTCTTACGTGCAGTTGCTTTTGCTTTTAAGTTAGCCAGCAAACCATTTAGAGTAACCTGTGGTCTGTTGGGGGCTATAAGCTACGATTTCATAGACCAGTTTGAACAATTGCCTGCAAACGAGACGGATTTGCTTGGCAATCCCGACTACGAATTGTATTTTGCAGACAACATTTTTCTAACGGACCACAAAACGGGGGATGGTTATGTGGTCGTGAACGTTATTGTAACCGATGGCGACCGGGACGCAATAGTAAGCCAGGCTCAGGATTGTTTTGACTATTACCATAATATTTTGAGATTTGAGCCGCCCAAAGGCCGGAGGTATTCGGAGTCTTTACAGGGCCCTTCGAGTGATACCGAGCAGGACGAATACGAAAAAATGGTCAAAACCGCCAAGCGACATATTGTTGACGGCGATATTTTTCAGGTAGTTTTAAGCAGAACCAAGATTGTTCCGTGCCCTGATGAGCCTTTGGATGTTTATAAGCGACTGAGGGAGTTAAATCCTTCACCATATATGTTTTATTTAAACACACCTAATACCATATTGATGGGCTCAAGTCCCGAGCTGAACCTGCGGGTCAGCGGGACAGAGAAGCGCAGCGTGGAGATTAGACCAATCGCAGGGACCAAGCCAAGAGGCAAAATTGGTGAGCAAATTGACCAGGAAACCGATTTTCGGTATGAAGCGGAATTGAAGCTCGACCATAAGGAGTTGGCTGAGCATATAATGCTGGTGGATTTAGCCAGAAACGATATCGCTCGGGTTGGCCAGCCTGGCAGCAGAATTGTTACTGAGTTGCTGACTGTTGAAAAGTACGCTTCGGTGCAGCATCTGGTCAGTAATGTCAAGGGAACGCTAACTCGCAATCTTGATGCGTTAAGTGCCTATCTTGCAACTATGAATATGGGCACACTTACAGGGGCACCGAAGATCGAGGCTATGAAGATAATACGCCAGCTTGAGAAGACCAAAAGGGGCTATTACGGCGGTGCGGTAATGTACCTGACCGTGGATGGCCAATTCGATAGCTGTATTACTATAAGAAGCCTGCAGGTTAAAGACCACATTGCATATATCAGAGTTGGCGCAGGTATCGTTCATGACAGCGTTGCAAAAACCGAATTTGAAGAGACCGAGCACAAGGCCAGGTCCTGTTTAAGAGCGGTTAAGGGTCAATAATTGAAAAGGCGAAAATGATGGTTAAGTCAGCCAAAAAAGTTTTGTTTATCGACAACTTTGACTCCTTCACATATAACCTTGTTGACGATTTCTGTAAGCGTAATTGTGAAGCGAAGGTTTACAGAGCCAACACGGAATTGTCGGAGCTTAAAGCGGTTGCCCAGGCATTTTGTCCCGAACTTCTTGTGATTTCCCCCGGGCCCGGGATGCCAAAGACCGCCGGAGTAACTTTATCTGCCATAGACTATTTCAAGGATAAGTTGCCGATATTCGGTGTATGTCTCGGTTTTCAGGCGATTGCCGAGTATTTCGGTGGCAGAATTGGCCATGCACCAGAGCCTGTTCACGGCAAACCTTCCAGGATTACCCACTGCCAAAAGGGTATATTTACAGGTGTTGAAAATCCGTTGCAGGCAGGCCGATATCATAGTCTATGTGTGCTAAAGCTGCCCGACTCTCTGGAGAAAACCGCAGAATTCGAAGGGATTGTTATGGCAGCAGAGCACAAAGAGCTGCCGATAGTCGGCGTGCAGTTTCATCCTGAAAGTATTCTGACCCCGGCAGGGGGCAAGATTATAGAAAACGTTTTGTTAATGACTACGGCCAAAAACAGAGTTTAGAAAGTCGATAATGTCAACTATCACCGAGTACCTGGAAATTATTTTAGAGGGCAATGACCTGACCTTCGAGCAGGCTGAGGCACTTTTGAATACCATATTTGAAGGCGGCGTTGCAAACGTTCAGATAGCTGCGTTTCTGGCGGCAATGCATCTTAAGAAGGCATCGGTTAGCGAATTAGCAGGCCTTGCCAAATCCCTCCGTGAGCATGCTGTCAAGGTAAACGTTGATGCTGACAATCTCGTTGATACCTGCGGGACAGGAGGGGCACCTCTTAAAACATTCAACATATCTACAGCAGCGGCAATAGTTGCCGGAGGAGCCGGCGTCCGAGTTGCCAAGCACGGCAACAGGGGCATAACCAGTAAATGCGGCTCGGCAGACGTACTTGAGCAGTTGTGTGTGAATATACAAGCCGGTCCTGATGTTGTGGCTCGCTGTATTAGGCAGGCTAATATTGGTTTTATGTTTGCGCCAAAGTTTCATCCTGCAATGAAATTAGTGCAGCCGATTCGCAAGAGTCTGGACTTTAGAACCGCCTTTAATGTGCTCGGACCTCTGGCGAATCCTGCAAATGTGGGTGCTCAGGTCATAGGTGTTGCCGAAGGTTCTTTAGCCCAGAGAATTGCAGGGACGTTGAAGGCACTTGGTACAAAGCGAGCCTTTGTTGTTCACAGCCAGGGACTGGACGAGATTAGCACAATGGCCCCGACAAAGGTCATCGAGTTAAAAGAAGGTCGTTTAAGTAATATGGAATTGGACCCAAGGCAGTATGGTATTGAGTTTGTTGATTTAGAGGCCCTGCAAGGAGGCGATGTAGCGGACAATGCTGAAATTATCCGGGCAATACTCAAAGGCGATGAGAAAGGTGCTCGTAAAGACATTGTGGTTCTAAATGCAGCGGCAGCAATAATTGTTTCCGGACTTGCTGATGATTTTGGTTCTGCGATTAAATCAGCAGAGCAGTCTATAAGCAGCGGAAGTGCCCTTGGATGTCTTGAGAAGTTGGCTGAAATTTCAAACAAGGACTGATGCTGATAGTCAAAGTGAAAATTTGTGGTATTACAAACTATGAAGATGCTTCTGCAGCGGTTGATATGGGTGCAGACCTGCTGGGTTTCAATTTTTATTCAGGTAGTCCGAGATTTGTATCAACTGATAAAGCAGTAGAGATAATAGGCAGATTGCCGGGCTTTGTTGACATCGCTGGTGTTTTTGTAAACAGCAGTTTTAAGCAAATCAAAAACATGATTAGTGCCTGTCAACTGAACTGGGTGCAACTGCATGGCGATGAGACACCTCGGTTCTGCCAGTCTTTGCGATGGCTGAATGTCAAGACCATAAAGGCTATTAGAGTCAGGGATGAAAACGACATTAACAAAGCTGAGGATTACTTTACCGATGCTATTTTGCTGGATGCTTTTAATCCGGATAAATATGGCGGCACGGGTGTAACGTTTGACTGGAATATCGTAGGCCATATCGGCAAACGTATATTTTTAGCTGGAGGAATCAACCCGGACAATGCCGTCGATGCAGTTAATCTTGGTGTCTATGGGATTGATGTATGCAGTGGTGTTGAGGCCGAACCCGGCAGGAAAAACCACAAGAAAATGAAAAAACTTTTTGAGAATATTCAACATTTAAGAGGTTAGGAAGAATATCAATGAAATACAAAGGCAGATTCGGGGATTATGGCGGCTTTTATGTGCCGGAAGTTTTGATACCGGTTTTGGAAGAATTGGAGGAAGCTTTTTACCGGTTCTACAAAGATGAACGTTTTATTGAAGAATTGTCTAATCTATCAAAGGACTATGCCGGCAGGCCGACGCCGCTTTATTATGCCAGGAGGTTTAGTGAGCAGGTTGGTTTCAAAATATATCTAAAGCGTGAAGATTTGCTGCACGGCGGAGCCCATAAGATGAACAACACGTTAGGCCAGGGCCTTTTGGCAAAATACATGGGCAAGACTAAATTAATTGCCGAGACCGGTGCAGGCCAGCATGGCTTAGCTACTGCAATGGTAGGTGCGCTCTTCGGTATGCAGACAAAGATTTTCATGGGTGTAACCGACATTGAGCGTCAAAGTGTCAATGTCCATAAGATGAGGCTCTGCGGTGCAGAAGTGATTCCTGTTGAGGGTGGTACCGGGACTCTTAAAGATGCCATCAACGATGCACTTCGGTACTGGACAGCTCATGTGGCTGATACATTTTATCTTTTTGGCTCAGTTTGTGGACCACATCCATATCCTGCGGTAGTGAAACACTTCCAGATCTGTATTGGCAAAGAAACAAGGAAGCAGTGCTTAGAGCAAATTGGCAAACTGCCTAATCTGGTTGTCGCATGTGTTGGTGGAGGCAGTAACGCAATAGGTATTTTTTCGTCCTTTTTGGAGGACAAAAACGTCAAACTAATCGGCGTTGAGGCAGGGGGGGTAAGCCTGAACAGCGGCAAACATGCTGCCTCACTTGTGGCAGGGCGTGTAGGTATTTTGCACGGAGCTAAGGCATATCTGCTGCAGGATGACCAGGGGCAGGTCTGGGAGACGGAATCTGTCAGTGCCGGGCTTGATTATCCTGCCGTTGGGCCGGAGCACTGCTATTTAAAGGACACCGGAAGGGCTGAGTATGTGGCAGCGGAAGACGAAGCGGTATTGGATGCATTTGAGCTTTTGAGTAAAACCGAGGGGATACTACCTGCTTTGGAAAGTGCTCATGCATTGGCTTATCTTATCAGCAACAAGAAGAGCTTTTCTGCCGATACTGTTGCAATTGTAAATCTTTCCGGCAGGGGCGATAAGGATGTTTCGATTGTCGAAAAATACCGACCTTTAATGGAATGTTAGTTGCAGAATATGAGGCTCTAACAAAATGAAGATGCCATCGATTTGTCATTGCGAGCAAAGCGAAGCAATCTCTTCTTCGTCATTCCCGCAAAGGCAGGCAGCACCGGATCCAAACATTTAGCCCCCAGATTTATTCTGGGGGTTCTGGTTGTCACCCTGAGCGCAGTCGAACGGGTCTATTAAATTGTCACCTATAAAGAGCAAGAAGTCAAAAAAACTCGGATATTCGGTTAAATCCGGAAAACTCAAGAAACGGGCAAGATTTTGCTTGTTTTAACGGTCTTTGTATGTTATTATTGGGCAGGCATTGAGATGTTCGTGTTTTTGACAGATTGAATAATGCTTTTAGTCCCTGATATTTGCTATATTGAAATAGCTTCGAAAACTGTCTAAAGTGCGTAGGAGGTTCAAAATTGAACAAATTAACTGGTTTTTCTGTAAAAAACGGCTACAGAGCAACCTGTAATCATTATTGTAAAGTGATATATCCGCTTTTTTTAACGCTTCTTGTTCTTCTCCTAACTTCACCGGTGCAGGCAAAATATAGCGGGGGTACAGGAGAGCCTAATAATCCCTATCGCATCGCCACCGCTGATGACCTAAACGATATCGGCAATCACATGGAAGATTTCAACAAGTGCTTTTTGCAGGTAAACGATGTTAACCTCTCAGAATACACTGGCACAGAACTTAATATCATCGGACCGAATTCCACAACGCCATTTACCGGATTTTTTGACGGCAATGGGCACACTATCTCCAACTTTACCTATGACTCCAATAGTAACAATTGCATTGGTATCTTTGGTTATGTTGGTATTTACAACGACTCGAACACGGTTATCAAAAATTTGACTTTAATTGACCCCAATGTTGATGCAGGCACCGGCAGCCCTTTTGGTGGCCCAGTGGGCTCTTTGATTGGTATGCTGTACAGTGGATGTGTGTCCGATTGTTCTGCGGTCGGCGGTATTGTTTCAGGAAAGAATTGGGTTGGGGGGCTAATTGGTGCAATTGGAACCAAACTCCATTTCCTATCCCTGTCAAGAAGGTTACGAGATGTTTTGCTAACGTTCGTATCGTAGGTTTGACTGATGGCCAAGGAACGGGCGGCCTTAGCGGAACAAATTATTCCGGTACAATATCCGAATGCTATGCAATGGGTGATGTGTCAGGTTGGAATAATGTTGGGGGATTGACGGGTTGGACCGCCATGAGCCCAGACTTCTTGGATTCATACGCAACAGGGGATGTTTCTGGAAATGAAGGGGTTGGAGGATTAGTTGGTCTCCTACAAGGTTCTATAGTAGATTGTTTTACAGCTGGGAGAGTTACAGGTGTATCAGATGTTGGTGGGCTTGTAGGAGATATGTGGTATGGGGCATACACAGCATGTTTTTGGGACAGTGATATTAATCCTGATGTAAATGGTATCGGGAATGCAACAGACCCAAACGTTATTGGCAAATCGACCGCAGAAATGCAGAAAGAAAGTACATTTACAGACTGGGATTTTATAGAAATATGGAATATCGGCGAAAATCAGACGTATCCATATTTGAGAGTCTATCCAGCAGGTGATTTGAACTACGATGGAGTAGTAAACTTGCCGGACTTTGCGATTTTCGCCGAACATTGGCTTGCAGGTGTCGAATAGCTTCACAACCTCTCTTCGATAAAACAATGACCAAAGGACGTTTTACTTTTTAATCACTATTTCAAGTGGTTGTTCCGTTTTCTCCTCGGATTCTTTCCAGAGTTTCCATCTACAGCATGCCTGCACAGCATGCCCCACAACGGCATTACCGATACAAACGTGTGTGAGATTTTTTTCTGGCAAAAAAATCTCACACACAGAGCAGTAGACACCGAAAGAGCCGCGAAGCGAAATCAGCGAGTTGAAAGTAGAAAGAAACATCTTTATAGTGTTCTCGAAAAGAAATTTCCTGTTAGCTCGCAGGTAACTAACTTTAGAAGAAGACCTTATAATCTCCCTCGCGGGAATTTACTACCCTGAAGGGTATAACTCCTGCACGACGAGGCACAAAACAATCAAAACTAAAAACCCCGTCCCATAGGGGAGCAGACTTGTGCTGAGTCTAATTGAAATAGCCGAAGGATAAACGCTAAAAACTTATGTCATCCAATCCCGAATCCCTCTAAGTTCTCCATCTCCTCTATCATCAGCAACACAAACCCATCGAATAATTCTATATCTAAGTTTACTTGTTGTATATTCCGCATTTTACCAAAAAACTTGCAAAATCTTTCGTCTCTATACGCCCTACGCTATCCACTGTCTATAAGCTTCTATTCGCGACCCACGACCCACACTTCGCGTCCTTACCCAGCCTCCATCAGCCACTTGCTTGTTTTCCCCATCTGCCAACCCCTACCTCCTGCCAAGGCCTATCTCACCCGTAGTCTTTTTCTATCCAAAATATCTCGTTACAGATTCTGACTCTTATGCCTTGCATCAGATGGTGCAGGGACGATTCACGAGACACGGGCCACGAGCGACGAATCACGCCCCCCTGCGCATTTGATCGATCAAAAGCGCAGGTACCTGAAAAAAAGTTGCACAAAAAGGGTTCATTTCTCGTATCTTTTTCTTAATTTCTGCCAATTTTCTTAACATTTTTTGCTCGTTTTTTCACTATACAGCGCTTTTGATTGACGGTTTTCCTTGTTTTTAGCCTGCAAATCCACATCAGCTGTAAAATTTGCGTCCGAATTGCTCCCCAAAACCAATATTTTTCCAAAATTAACCCCACAACTACCTGCGCATTTGATTGATTTGCGAGTTATACATCTGAGCTTTAAATTAATTTTGAAGTTTTACTTTATACTTTGATTCACAGCGGGTTAAAATTTCTTCGGCTTGAAATGTTCCGTTCACATCCATTCTGCCCTCGACGACCACTTCTTTATCAGCAGAGAAATTTTTAGGTACGGCTCCAACAAATATGACAGGTATAGTATGTTTCAGCCCAGCCAATTCAAAACTGAGCTGCCTTTGGCCTGTATTGTGCTTGACAGTTCCTTCTTTGACCCAGCCGGCAAGCCGGACGAGCCGATTATTGATGTTATCTGCTCTGACAGTGCTTTTCTGAGCAGTTATAGCTGTTTTTGTTTCGACAAATTCGTCCACAGAGTAGTAATATGTCCAGGAGGAGCTCATTGCCACATATAACAAATATACCGAAGCAAGGCTGATAACGCATACAGCAATAATAATTTTTGTTGTTTTCCTGTTAGCCATGAATTTTGTTGCAACTCCAAAAGTCTTTATCCCCGCAGGGTCTTCGACGACACTTTAGGTGAAATCGCCGAAAATTACAATACGGTTGATTTTTGCACATCTGTTTTAAGAAACAATGCTGGAAATCCCGGGCAGTCTGAGGTATTATATTATAGGGCAGATATACGAAAATTAGAGATCCAAACGACGGTAGGAAAATGGAGTAACTTTGAGTAATGTCTGAACTTAACAGAGAGAAATTCAAAGAGTATTGGAAGAAAACCGAGATAATCAGGGAATATCAACGCATACTCTATACATTCGGGGATATGGAGCTGCCTTATGTTTTTGTTGCTGAACACAGACGATTCAGCAACAGGACGGTTGTTAGAAGAGGGAATATTCTTTTTCAAAAACCTCATATTTTGCTGCCTCGGTATTTTAGCGGGCCTCAGTTCAACGACGGCTTTGAGCACCCTGAGGCAATACCTCCGGAGGCAGCTTATATCTTTAGAACAATGGGACTTCCTTATTCCCAGGTAGCCAACAGACTCATAACAAAACAGGAGATGGAATATGGCAGCCTGAAGGAGGTGTTAGGCAGGTTCGATAGAGAAATGGAACAACAGCAGAATATCGAAACCGGCCTGATAAAGGGTTCCCTTGAAGGGGCAGACGTCTCGCTTATGAGATATTCACTGGGTCTGGTAATAAAGTCGGCCTCTGAGAACGTCAATGAGTTCTTCGATCACCTAAGGCGCCAAAGGGGAGAGCCCATAAAGCCTGATGAAAAAATTACCGATGAAGACATAAGAAGGCTGTTTGGTTAAACGGCTGCAAGACTAAAGCAGATTGACGAAAGCACATCTGTTTTTTTCACACCTGAATATGTTTTTCAAAAAAACTTTTCAGCAGAGCTAATAGTTTGCGTCGGTAGTAAGGTGAGGGTTTGCTGGAGAAATTTTGGCTTTTCGTAGCCAGGACTGTCACTTTCGGCCCGATTGGCTTGTAAACGATTGGATTGCTGGGTCCAAAGACAGCAAAAGTAGGAACGCCCAAACCAGCAGCCAGATGTGTTATGCCGCTATCATTTCCGATGAATAACGCAGTACAGCTTAGAATCCCCAGGACTTCAGTCAATGTTAATTCTGCCAGGCATTTTGCCACTGCGCTCATTTTAATTAAGTCCTTTTTAGTGAATCTCTCAAGTTCAGCTGGTCCTAACAAAAACATAACTTCAGAGCCTAAGGTTCTTAATTTCCTGGCGACGGCAATGAAATTGTCAAGGTGCCAGCATTTCTCTTTTCCTCCGCTGCCGGGATGAATGATGACCAGAACTTTATCACTGTCATTGGTTATCTCCTGCAGAATTTGTAGGCTGAGTTTTTTGTCCGACTCATTGGCTTTTATTAGAGTTTGCTCACCGGCAAGTCGGGCGGGATTAACCGGTATAGCACATTGTTCGGCAAATTGCTGTGCGTAGTACTGAGTTAAATGTCCGGCAAATTTTGAAGGTGGTTTCATTGAAAGGCTAATCACATCGCTGCTGCGGCTGCAGTTGGCAGTCCAAATCAGGTTTTGCTCAAAATCACTTCCTGGTTCCCCAAGAAAGGACATTATCCAGCTATAATTTGCGAAGAAGTCTATTAAGCTATCTCTATCGGGCAGTTCAAACTCGGCGGCTTTGGCAAATAACTTGTGCAACTCTATCGATTCGATAGAACGTACCCTATCTATGACCGTTCTGCCTGGGAACAGGCTGATGTATTCCATATTTCCTGCCAAGTCGATAGCTTCCAGCGCCAGCGAATCTTTAACGAACCCAGCTAAGGGTAGTGCAAGTATGCAGTCGCCTATGGCGCCCGACAGTAATATCAGACCCCTGCTGGCTGACCGCACGGTTTCGGCAGCTTTTTTGTTGACCAGCTCCAGGATGTTGTCTGTTACCTGCATATCTATGGCCCTAAAGTCCCGTCAATTATATTATACCCTTGTGGGAGGTTCTCAATGCCAATAAAAATATTTCATCTTACCAAAAGCCGTAGCTGGGGTGATTTGACTAATCGTGCTGATAATGTTATAATGATTGAGGAAATCAAATATATGTGGTTTTTGTGGGAACATGGCAAAGAAACGCAGACATTTGGGTGAGATACTCTATAAGGCCGGTGTAGTTGAAAAACAGGCGCTGCTCAGCGCAATCAAGACCTCCAAGAAGAATAATAAGCGTCTCGGCCAGATACTTCTTGAGTCGGGACTTGTAGATGAAGACACATTAACCAAAGCGGTTGCTAAACAATTTGGATTGAAGTATGTGAATTTGGACAAAACTCCTATTGCCTCTGATGCAACCAAGCTGGTGCCAGAAGAGATAATAAAAAGACACAAGGTTTTGCCTTTGGGGAAGGATAATGGGAGACTGAGGTTGATTATTGGTGACCCAACGGATTTGGACACTATGGATGCACTTCGGTTTCGGTTAAATGCCGAGCTGGAATATTTTCTGGCAAATCCTTCGAAGATAAATTCCTTTATAGAGGACTTATTTGAGAAGCAGGACGTAGAAGATGACAGGCTAAAGCACAGTATCGATGCTACTGCTGCAGAGCTGACCGAGGCAGGTCATGAGCTGCAGGCGGAGATATTAAAAGCACAGGCTGAAGGCGGCGATGATGATGGGCCTATTGTCAGGCTTGTCAACCTGATTATAGATACTGCTTACCATATGCGGGCCAGTGATATTCACGTCGAGCCTATGGCTGACAGAGTTCGGATAAGGTATCGTGTTGACGGAGTCTGCCTGGAAAAGGATAACATACCCAAAAGCATGCAGGCACCGTTAGTAACCCGCTTTAAAATCCTTTCCGGAATGGATATTGCAGATAAAAGATTGCCGCAGGACGGCCGTATCAAGCGTGTGATAGATGGTCAGGACATTGATTTTCGTGTTTCAACCCTGCCCGGCAACCATGGTCCAAGTGTAGTCTTGCGAATCTTGCGGCCGGATGCAGTGAACATTGGTATTCAGGCTCTTGGTTTTGAGCATGATGATTATGAGCACTTCCAGAGAATAATCAGAAGGCCAAATGGTATATTTCTGGTAACTGGTCCGACTGGTAGCGGTAAGACCACAACATTGTATGCGGCACTGCAGGAGCTCAATACACCCGATACAAAAATCATTACAGCAGAAGATCCTGTGGAGTACAACTTTGACGGTATGAACCAATGTCAGGTTAAAACCGAGATTAACCTGACATTCGAGAGGATTCTGCGGTCCATGCTGCGACAGGCACCCAATATTATCCTTATAGGCGAGATTCGTGATGGTGTGGTGGCAGATATAGCGATTCAGGCAGCTCTTACGGGGCATTTGGTCTTCAGCACACTTCATACCAACGATGCAACCAGTGCAATAACACGTCTGATAGATATGGGAGTCAAGCCCTTCCTGGTGGCCAGCTCCATTCAGGCAATAATGGCTCAACGGCTTGTCAGGGTTATTTGCGAGAACTGCAAGATTATCGATGAGGACCCGGACCCGTACCAGCTCAGGCTCTTGAATATCAATCCGGATGATATAAGGGAGCATCCTATTTATAAAGGTGCCGGATGCAGTCAGTGTCAGCGGACCGGTTATAAGGGGAGAATAGGCGCTTTTGAAATGGTTGAACTAAATAGTGAACTGAGGGAACTGGCCTTCAACAAGGTTCCTTCAAACGAATTGAGAAAAGCGGCGATAGCTGGTGGGATGAGAACATTGCTGGAAGACGGTAAGGTCAAGATATTTAAAGGTATAACAACCCCTGATGAAGTGGCGAGGATTACCCAAACTGAAGGTGTAGTTGTAAGTTAAAGAACATTGAGGGTATTGCGATGGCGACATTGAATATGGACAGATTGCTTCATGCGTGTGTATCCCAGGGAGCATCGGACTTACATATTGTGACTAATAAGCCTCCAATTTTGCGTATAGACGGCAGGCTCAGACCTTTGGAGACAAAGGTTTTAGGGCCTGATGACACTGTTGCTTTGATGAAAAGTGTAACTCCGGAGCGAAACCAGCAGGAGCTTCAGGAAGAGGGTGGAACCGATTTTGGTTTTGCCTTCGGGGATGAAGGAAGATTTCGTGTTGCTGTTTTTAAACAGAAGGGAAATGTATCGATTGTCCTTCGGCTTATACCGACGAAGATAATGACATTCGAGGAGATCGGTTTGCCTAAGATATGCTCGGCTTTATGTCGAAGGCCGCGTGGGTTATTTCTGGTAACGGGTCCAACAGGTTGTGGCAAGACCACAACTTTGGCCTGTATGCTCAATTACATCAACGAGAACCTTGACCGCCACATAGTAACCGTTGAAGACCCTATCGAATATTATCATAACCACAAAAAGTCAATCGTCAACCAGAGGGAAGTCGGTGTTGATGTACCGAGTTTTTCAGAGGCGCTAAGACGCGTTTTACGGCAGGACCCCGACGTAATTCTGGTAGGTGAGCTGCGAGACCTCGAAACGATTGAAGCGGCGATCAGAGCCGCCGAGACAGGCCACCTTGTCTTCAGTACCGTCCATACCACGAGTGCTTCCGGTACTATTACCCGAATGATTGATGTTTTCCCGCCCGACCAACAGGAGCAGATCCGTGTGCAGCTAAGCAGCAATTTAATGGCGGTGCTTAGCCAGGCTCTGTGTCCTTTGGCCGCTGGAAGAGGCAGAGTTGCCGCCTATGAGTTTATGGTTGTAACCCCGGCGATTGCTAATCTTATCCGCGAGAACAAAACCTACCGGATTGATTCAAGTATTCAAACCGGCAAGAGGCTCGGCATGCAGCTTTTGGATGACCATCTGTTCCAACTTTATGAGAGCGGCAAGATAATATTGGAGGAGATGTTAGACAAGGCCCAGCAGCCGGGCGCTTTGCAGGATAAGGTTACGGAGAGGATGTCAAGACTAAAAGGCGTTAAAGCAAAAGTGGCAGCAAAAGAGGCTAAGGACATAGGACCAATTTTTAGAACGTAAATTTTATTGCGGCCGCAGTTCAAGATTAACTACGCACGTCCCACGGTAACTTAGAATTCCCCCACAAACCGACTTGAATAATTGCAAGAGGCCGTGTACAAAGATTAAAATCCCTTGGAAAAGAGGGAAGTAAATGAGAAAAGGCCTTACAGTGGCTGAAGAGTAAGCGTTTACGTTCGAGTTCGGAGTCTTATCTGATGGTAATCGTGGTTACCGGAATGGTTGGTCTTGATAAAAAGGCATATCTGCAAGAGGTTTGCAAATTTGCCGGCCAAAGGTGCCAACAAGTGCTTTTATGCAACGTGGGGGATATGATGTATAAGGAAGCCCCTGACATTCCGGCTGGTAAAATCCTTGACATACCGATGAAAAGATTAAGTTCGCTTCGCCGCAGTGTTTTCAAAGACATCATTGTAAAAGCAGATAAGGCTGCCAATTTGATAGTCAATACACACGCCACTTTCCGCTGGCGACATGGCTTGTTCCCAGCGGTTGATTTCGACCAGATGCACCAGCTTGGAGCCGATATCTATATATGTTTAATTGACGGTATCGTTGCCGTGCACAAACGACTTTCGGACGAGCATACCTCAGAGCATTCATTGAAAGATCTGATTGTCTGGCGTGAAGAAGAAATCATTGGGACAGAAATGCTGTGGAAAGGTGTTAATGACAAAGCGGTATTTTACTGTCTTGCACGCGGCGCAAAAGAGCAGACCATTGAAACATTCTACAAACTTATCTTTGATGAGTTGAGCAAAAAAGCTTATTTGAGTTTTCCGATGACTGCCGTTGCAGATATGGACGAAGTCAGGAAGCAAATTGATAGATTCCGTGCAATGATGAAACAGTTTTTCACCTGCTTTGACCCCGCTGATTTGGAAGAATCGTATTTGCCTCATTATGCCCGTAAATCGGCCCAGGAAGGTTTAGATTACGTTGAGGTAACAACATCGGGACAGACAGTTCGACTGGATTTGCATCAGGTTCAGCAAATTGACAGGGACATCAACAGCCAGATATATGCCCGCGACTTTATGCTCATCGAGCAGTCTGATATGATAATAAGCTTTGTCCCAACACTGCCTGACGGACGAGCCGCAATATCCAGCGGGGTTGAAAGAGAGCTTCAGCACGCTTACGAAGCCGGCAAAGAAGTGTATGTTATCTGGGCCGCAAAGCAAAGACCTTCGGTTTTTGTTACGCAGACGGCAACAAAACTCTTCAACGACCCAGCCGATGCGATGGAATTCTTCAAAAAGAAAAAGTACATAAAGAAGTAACAGTGATGGAAGAAAAACAATTAGCCGGTTGTATTGACCATACATTGTTAGCTGCAACGGCAACAAGTGAAGACATCAGGCAACTGTGCCAAGAGGCTGTGAATTATGGCTTTCATTCGGTATCAATAAATCCTCGATGGATACCATTAGCGGCGGAAATATTACAGCGGACAAAGGTAAAAGTCAGCGGTGTAGTTAGTCTTCCGCTGGGAGCTGATACAACTAAAATTAAAGTTGCCCAGACAAAACAGGCTATATTTGACGGCGCCGACGAGATTGATATGGTCGCCGATTTGGCGTCGATAATTGAGGGCAATTCTAAATATCTGTCCACCCAGCTACGGGCGGTTGTGAAAGTATGTCACTCAATGAAGCCGACGGTACTCTTGAAGGTGATAATTGAGTCGGCTGCTCTGACAAGAGAACAAAAAATATTCGCCCGTCAAATTGCAGATAGCTGCGGCGTTGATTTTGTCAAAACCAGCACCGGTATGAACCCTGCCGGCGGCGCAACGGTCGAGGATATAAAACTAATGAAACAGTTCGCAGGCAACTGTAAAATCAAAGCAGCCGGCGGAATTCAGACTGCAAAACAGGCCCTTGAGATGTTAGAGGCAGGGGCTGAGAGAATTGGAACTTCCTCGGGGTTAAAGATTGTAAACCAGTTCAGGGCTGGGCAGATACAATGAGCACAACGACAGTTGCTGCAAACAATAAAACTATCAGCTGTAAACTGTATTATAAAAAAATCTCCACATCGGTAAATATGCCGGCGTTGAGTGAAATATTCGCACATTTGCAATCACCTGTCATACTTGGGGCCAATATCGCCAAGGCAGATGCCGACGGATTTAGCTACTGGGCTGGCCAACCGAAAGAAGTGTTTGAATTTCGAGCTGGACAACAAGACCTTTTCAGGAAGCTGCACAGGATCCTCGATAAGTACAGGCTTACAGAGGACAATACAAACAGCTTGCCAGCAGGGATTTTCTGTGGTGGATGGATTGGGTATTTTAGCTACGAGCTGGGCCGATATATCGAACGGCTGCCGGAGACGACTATAGATGACCTTGGGATGCCGTTGATTCGACTGTGCTTTTACGACAGCCTTATTGCCTACGACCATATTAAAAGGGCTTGCTGGCTGATCGTGCTGCAGTTGCCGGACGATTCTGAAAAGCCGGACGAAAAATTATCTGCGTTGGAGCAGCTGCTGGGTGACTGTCAAAAAATTCATTTGCAGCAACCTTTACCTGCCGACCTTGAAGCAATTGATTTTTCGCAAATTCGATGCAATATGGACAAGGATTATTACCTGCGGATGGTCGAGAAAATAAAGCGATACATCTACGACGGCGATGTTTACCAGATTAACTTCTCACAGCGGTTTGAATGTGATTATAACGCCAGGCCAATAGACGTTTTCCACTGGCAAAATTATTATAACCCAAGCGGCTACTCAGCTTATATCGACTGCACGGATTTTCACATCGTCAGCGCTTCGCCGGAGATGTTTATAACGATTGAAGACGGTGTTATTCGAACTAAGCCGATTAAAGGTACCCGTCCGAGAGTCAGCGAAGATGGTCAAGGTAAGCAAATCAACGCGAAAAACTTTGATGAATTAGTTCGCAGCGAAAAAGAGCAGGCTGAGCTGAACATGATAATCGATTTGGAGCGTAACGACGTTGCTAAAATCTGCCAATACGGGAGTAGAAAAGTAATTCAGCCGAGGACAATTGAAAGCTATCCGACGGTATTTCACGCGGTAGCGACGGTTGCCGGCCAGCTTCGTCAAGAGATAACTTTCTGTGATGTTCTAAGAGGGATGTTTCCCGGCGGCTCCATTACCGGCGCTCCAAAAATCCGCTCGATGGAGATTATTGACGAGACTGAGCCGACAGCCAGAGGCCTTTACACTGGCAGTATAGGCTTTATTGGTATCGATGGCACTGTGTGCTTGAATATCTCGATACGAACGATTATTATCTCAGCCGAAATGGCCTTTGCACAAGCAGGCGGCGGAATAGTAGCAGATTCCGACCCTGAAGCTGAATGGGCCGAGACAATTACCAAGGCAAGAGCATTAATAGCAGGAATTAATAGCGTACAGCGGGTAGCGGGTAGTTATGAAGACAAAGTCGTTTAGAGACCTCATATGGAAAAAGTTTTTCTAAATGATAAGTTAGTCGATGTTGATAAGGCCTGCGTGTCGGTTAGTGACAGCGGCCTTTTGTATGGGGCTGGGCTTTTCGAGACTATGCGGAGCTATAACGCGGTGGTTTTTTGTCTCGAAGACCATTTGGATAGGCTGTTTTTCAGTTCCAGCAGTTTGGGAATAAACCATTCTTACGAGAAGAAGTATATTTCCAAAGCGATATATAAAGTTATTCAAGCTAATAACCTAAAAGATGCCCGTATCAGACTGACGCTAACCTCGGGGCGAATGTCGCAGGCTGAAAATCAACACCAGGGTACGCTGCTTATCACGGCAACAAAGGCGCAGGATTATCCGCCGGAGTATTACAAAAATGGCGTGCTGGTAGTGCTTTGTCCATTTAGACAAAACCCAGCTGAGCCGATTTACGGACACAAAACAACAAACTACCTTTCCCGAATGATAGCGCTGAAGCTGGCGCACGAGAAGAAAGCCGCTGAGGCATTGTGGTTCACGGTGGATAATCGACTGGCAGAAGGGTGTATAAGCAATATATTTCTCGTTAAAGATTCGGTACTCTATACTCCGCCTATAAGAACTCCTGTCCTGGCAGGTGTGGCAAGAAAAACTGTTTGTCAACTGGCATTAGAAAATTCTATCACGCTGGCTGAAAAGGACCTGTCTATAGATGACTTACTTTCCGCTGAAGAGGCGTTTCTGACAAATGTGGTTATGAAGGTTATGCCGGTAAGCGCCGTGGAAAAGCACACTGTGGGCGGTGGAAAGGTCGGGCCGGTGACTGGCAAACTGATCAAGTGTTTCGAGGGATGCGTTAAGTGACAAATGCAGGAAAGACAAATGAAGATAAACGATATTGCAGCTAAAATCGAAGAGATAGTACCCCTTGGATTGGCGCAGGATTGGGATAATGTGGGACTGCTCATCGGCGATGAGAAACTCAATGTAAAAAACATTCTGCTGACTATCGATATTACAAAAGATGTTGTTGCTGAGGCAAAAAGATTAAAGGCACAGATGATTATAAGTTATCATCCGGTAATATGGGATGGTTTGAAAAAAATCGTCGCTGCAGGTGCAACCGAGGTTATATATAGACTCATCCGAGAAGACATTTCGGTCTTTTCGATACACACAGCTTTAGATGTGGCTGAAGGTGGCGTAAATGATGAATTGGCAGAAATGGTTGGAATCTGCGATGCCAAACCGATTGGTGATTTTGTCGAGGATTCTGAAAGTAAAGTTTATAAGCTGGCAATATTTGTTCCTGTTGAGGCCGCGGCGAAGGTTTCGAATGCTCTCTTTGCTGCCGGGGCCGGGGGGATCGGCAGATATGAAAAATGTAGTTTTGAAACCGAAGGTATTGGTAGTTTCCTGCCTGGGCGAGATGCAAAACCTGCGGTTGGGAAAAGGGGCAGATTAGAAAAAGTACCAGAGATAAGGTTTGAGACAATTGTACCGGCCAAAAAACTCGATGATTGTATAGCAGCGATGAAAAAGGCGCATCCTTATGAGATGCCGGCTTTTGATGTTATAAAACTTTACAACAACAGGGATAAATTCGGGCTGGGCAGAATAGGAAATCTAAAAAAACCTGTGCAACTGCGCCAAATCATCGAAAAGATAAAGGATAAGACCGGTGCAAAGGCGATGGGTATTGTGGGACGCCAAAGCCGCATTGTAAGAAAGGCAGCAGTTTGTGCAGGCTCGTGTGGAAAGATTATCAATGCTGTAATTGCAGCAGAATGTGATTTGTATGTTACCGGGGAATTAAAACATCATCAGGCGCTGGCCGGGGAGCAGGCAGATTTAACCTGCATTTGTCTAAGTCACACCGTCTCCGAACGCTTTATCCTGAAAAAATTAGCTAAAAGGTTGCAAAAAGAGATTAAAAATATAACAATCAAAATAAGCAGAGTAGATTCCGACCCCTTTATATGGAAACAGATATGACAGAACACTGCCAGGAAGATTCTCAGACAGAAGTATCCGACGAGGAACAGATAGCTGAAGTTAATGTGAAAGCCTCAAAAGAGACGAACGAACAGGATGTCCTTAGGGGCGAAAATACTGATTTCGAGCCAGGTGCCGAATCAGTGTTGGAGGCGGTTTTATTTGCCAGCGATGAGTCTCTGACAACAGCTCGTCTTGCCGACATCGTCGGCATAGGTGCAAAACAACTTCGCCAATACATCAAAGGGCTAAACGAAAAATACGAAGCAAACAACCACGCATTTAGGATTGAGCAGATTGCCGGGGGTTATCAAATGCTGACCTTAAGTGCCTATAACCAATGGTTAAATAAACTGTTACGAGTTCGCAGCGACAGTAGGTTAAGTGCTGCGGCATTAGAGACGCTGGCGGTCATAGCATACAAACAGCCCATAATTCGAGCTGATATTGAGGCAATCAGGGGTGTTTCAAGCGGCGAAATAGTTCGAAACTTAATTTATAAAGGGCTTGTTAAAATCATTGGCCGAGCAGAAGTCTTAGGCAGACCAATGCTCTATGGAACGACAAAAAAGTTTCTGGAAGTATTTGGCCTCAACTCTCTGAAGGACCTGCCTAAAGTTGAAGAACTCAAGGAACCTCCCTCCTGAAAGACATCAAATCTACTTTGAAGCTTCTCTTATATGGTCCAGTTGAAGAAACTGGCGTTAAATGGCCGATAAAAAACATAGCCCAGATAAATATGTCAGGAGAACCACAATGCATAAAATAGTGTTTGCAATGATGTTGGCTGTTCTGGCCTATATCGCAGGCTGCCGAACAGCGCCACAAGCCAAACAGTACGACAGGCCGCTGCCGCCAGGTGAACTTGCCCTTGTAAAAATTGAAAACCCAGCGGATATTCCCGATTTTACCGATGGCTCTTACAACCTGGCCAATTTGCGAGATTCAATCAACAATAGTCTTAACTACCTGAAAAAACCATCAAGCCGTCAGTTTTTTCCCTATGGAGACATCACCCACGACCGTGCTGTCGAAAGCCTAAAAGCCTTTGGAAAACTGATTGACTCCGGCCTGCGAGGCCAAGAGCTTAATGATGCTATTGGGGAGTATTTTGATGTTTACATGTCGGTAGGATGTGACCGGCAAGGAACGGTGCTTTTTACAGGGTACTACACACCAATTTTCGAAGGTTCACCAACAACCACAGAGAAGTTTCAATTTCCTTTATACAGCCAGCCCGAAGATCTGGTTAAGGGTGCTAATGGAGAAATCTTAGGTCGGCAGGATACTGATGGGACAATCACACCATATCCGCCGAGAGCTGAGATTGAGAAATCTGATTTACTCCAGGGCAAGGAATTAATTTGGCTTGGCGACCCGTTCGAAGTTTACATTGCTCAGGTACAAGGTTCTGCAAAAGTCAGAATGCCGGACGAGAAACTTACTACTGTGGGCTATGCAGCCAGCAATGGCCAAGAATATCAAAGCATCGCCAAGGAATTAGTAAAGGACGGAGCAATACCGGCAGAGAAAATGAGTCTTTCGACGATGATAAGCTATTTCAAAGAGCACCCGGATTTGGTCAGTGCTTACATACAACGCAATCCTCGCTATATATTCTTTAGAAAAAAACAGGGTCCTCCTCGCGGCAGTATCAATGAGCCGGTAATTGCTATGAGGACCATCGCCACGGATAAAAGTGTTTTTCCCCGTGCCTGCCTGACATATATATCTACAACTCTGCCGCGTTTAATCAATGGTCAACTATATCACGACGCTTATGGAGGATTTGCACTGGATCAGGATACCGGCGGAGCAATTCGGGCAGCCGGCCGATGCGATGTGTATATGGGCGAGGGCGACAAGGCTGGCCAACTTGCCGGGCACACTTACCGGGAAGGACGATTGTATTATTTGTTCCTAAAGCCGTTCTATAAAGACTCACATATTATGCCCGAACATGCAGGAGCAACCGAACCTTCCAAGGCGTATGCCAGCGGAGGATAAAAGTCAGCAAAGACTTATTAAGGCTTTAAAGCCTTAATATTAACATAAAGCATCAATGCTGTGCCTCTTTCTTTTTTCAGAGCTGCGGAGCAACTGCCTTATCTATTCTCAAGTTAGTGCTTTTGTCTTTACAGTATCCGATAACCGTGCTAAAATTCCTCATTAAGAATCGAACAAACCTGAAGTGTTTATCAGCAGGCAGATTATCAGAGTAAAATGTTTGGGCAGTAAGGTAAGTAACTGTGTGCAACAGAACATTAATGTGTGGTAATGAAGCTTTGGGTGAGGCAGCGATACTCGCCGGCGTTGATGCTTATTTCGGTTATCCCATAACGCCTCAGAACGAAGTAACTGCGTACATGTCAAGAAGGATGCCGGAGGAAAGACGTGTTTTTGTTCAGTGCGAGAGTGAGCTTGCAGCAATAAATATGGTCTTTGGAGCGTCAGCTACCGGCAAGAGGGCAATGACAAGCTCATCGAGCCCGGGTATTAGCTTGATGCAGGAAGGAATCAGTTACTTAGCTGGTGCCGAACTGCCTGCGGTGGTAGTAAATGTAATGCGGGGCGGGCCCGGCCTGGGCAACATTTCACCATCACAAGGGGACTATTTCCAGGCTACTCGCGGCGGCGGTCATGGGGATTACCGTACAATTGTCCTGGCCCCTTCCACTGTGCAGGAACTGGCCGATTGTATGCCATTGGCATTCGACTTGGCCGACAAATACCGAATGACCGTTATTGTTCTGGCTGACGGTATTCTGGGTCAAATGATGGAGCCAATCGTTCTTGAGAAAAAGCCCAGGGCTGATCTGCCTCCAAAAGACTGGGCTTTGACAGGAGCCTTGGGCAGAGAACAGAACATCGTTAGATCATTACGTCTGGGTGAGGGATTGCTGGAACAATTAAACTACAAACTGCAGGCTAAATACAGAAAAATTGAAAGGCAAGAGGTCCGCTGCGAACAATATGAGCTCGACGATGCTGATATCGTAGTAGTCGCCTATGGTGTTGCCGCCCGGATAGTTCGAAGTGCGGTAGATGCTGCACGAGATGAAGGAATCAAAGTCGGCTGGATAAGACCAATCACACTATGGCCTTTTCCATATAATCAGATAAATATGGCAGCAAATAAACTTCGAATCTTTCTTGCCGTCGAGATGAGCTGTGGACAGATGGTTGAGGATGTTAAACTGGCCGTTGCAGGAAAGGCACCGGTATTATTTTACGGCCGGGCAGGTGGTAGCGTGCCGACAGTGGAACAAATCCTTGAAAAAATCAAACAATTGACTATTTCTGCTAAAAAGGCAGCCAGTGTATGAAGACAGTGTTTGACAGAACACCAACATTGAAAGACTGCCCGACGCACTATTGTCCCGGGTGTGGGCACGGGATTGCTCATCGATTAGTGGCTGAAACGATTGATGAACTCGATATACGCGGCCGGACAATCGGGATAGCACCGGTGGGATGTGCGGTGTTGGCATATAACTACCTTGATGTTGACATGATAGAAGTAGCGCACGGCAGAGCGCCGGCGGTGGCGACAGGTATGAAAAGAACCAACCCTGATAAAATAATTTTTTCCTATCAAGGTGACGGCGACCTGGCGGCAATCGGCACCGCGGAGATTATCCACGCCGCTCACAGGGCCGAGCAGATAACGGTCATCTTTATTAACAACGCTGTCTTTGGAATGACGGGCGGGCAAATGGCGCCTACGACCATTCTCGGTCAAGTTACAACCACCACGCCATTAGGCCGAGATGCCGGTAGTCAAGGCTATCCATTGCAGATATCAGAACTGCTGGCCATACTTCCTGGCGCAATTTATGTAGAGCGCTGCTCTTTGCACAATCCTGCACAAATCCGTAATGCAAAAAAAGCCATCAAGCATGGCTTTGAATTGCAGGTTGATAACGCCAAGGGTCTTTCCCTGGTGGAAATACTTTCACCGTGTCCGACTGCCTGGAGGATGTCACCAGTCGAGGCAACCCAATGGATTGAGGAAGAAATGATAAAAGTCTTTCCATTAGGCCGATTGAAGGATTATAAATGACAGTTATCGGTTTCTATGAAGAGGTTACAATCGCTGGCTTTGGGGGCCAGGGCATCATTCTGGCAGGTAGATTACTGGCCCATATTGCAATGAAGGCCGGTAAAGAAGTAACTTATATGCCCTCCTACGGAGCTGAGATGCGCGGCGGGACGGCCAACAGTATGGTGATAATCTCAGATAAAGCCATTGCATCACCAATTGTAAGCAATCCTAACTCGGCCATCATTATGAACAAAGCATCTTTGACCAAGTTTGGCCCAAAAATCCAACCAGGTGGTTTATTGGTTATGAATAGCTCTTTGATTGACGAGCGGCCCGCACTTGATGAGACGATTGATATAGTGGCGATTCCCGCAGATGACATAGCAGCCGAACTTGGCAATTCCAAAGCGGCTAATATGGTTATTCTTGGTACTTATCTGCAAAAGAAGGGGTTCTCAAGTCCTCAGGCGGCTGCAGAAAGCCTGCCGGACGTTTTGGCAAAACGATACCATAAGACATTACCTGTTAATACCGAAGCTCTATTAAGAGGCGCCAAGTTTATATCCAAAGGATAATAAACGACGGAGTTTATGCTGAGCAAAAACAAGGATGTTAATGTCAAATAACAGTAACCAACAAGACTTTAAGGCTGGATTAGGACGTAGAAGTGCTGACGGATTTGCAGTGAGTCTTGCACCAATGATAGACCTCATATTCCTGCTGCTTATATTCTTTCTGGTTTCATCGAAGTTCAGGCCGGATGAAGAATTTTTACCACTACAGTTACCTAAGGCTGCAGGTCAAAGTTTAGCAATAGGAAAACCACAGCCTTTGGCGATTTACATTCAACCTGTTCCCAAGTCCTTGGGGCTCCTTACGGAGGGCTGTGAAGTGCATATAGACAACTGCAAAAATATCGAAATCAGAAATGACCGCATCGAAGAAGACCTGGTTGTACTGCTTGAAAACTTAAGAGAGTGCATATCCACACAGAAAAGATGCCTGGCCGATCCCGTGGAGCTTATTTGTGAAAATGAAGTCCAATGGGACTATGTGGCAAAACTTTACAATGTACTGTATGGCGCCGGCCTAAATGACATTACCTTTGTAATAATGGACTAAAAGAGTTCGGATGAACAATTCGACTAAGTCAAAACTGGTTTTATCGATAAGCTGGTTGTTTACAGCATGGATGCTGAGGCCAACAGTTTTGGCTGATTCTCCTTCCCTGCCCGCTGAAATCGAGCAACTTTCCGAGATGACAGAGCAAATCGCCCAGGCCTTTGGCCAGCAAAGCTTTGAGCTGTGCATGAAAGAAGAATTTAACTACGGCTTTTTAGAGCATAATGAAAGCCCTGGGAGCTCCTTACGGAGAGAGAACCTAAAAGAGATAGCAGTAAAAGCGAAAGAGGGCTTGCAGAAAATCCTTCAGCAGCAGAAGAAATTAAAGCAGCAAATCGAAAACTGCCACGAACAGGACTGGGAGCAAAGGTATGGGCAGACAGGGCTTTTCAGAAGGTTAGGTGCCGATATATTGACAACAACTTTATATAAGCTCCAATTGGAGTACTATTTAGCCCTTGCCGCCCAGCAGCAGCAAAAAAATTTTCTCTTAGAGCAAATACTCGATGAGATTAATGCCTGTAAATCTATTTACCCCAGTTGCCCGTTAGATTCGCTTCAAGCTAAGGTACTGGTCAATCTGGCACAAAGTGATGACGATTACCAAAAGAGAGCTCGTCAGGAATTAGACAAACTAATGACTCAGTGCGATACACAGGCAGTTAGATGGTCAATAGCTATCCAAAAGATGAAACTTTTTGGGCCAAATGAGCCGAACGACTTAAACACATTTATTGACGAATTGGCCGAAAGCGGCTGCGTGGACATCGAGCTGCTTGTATCTGTGGCAGGATTGCAGCGAAAGTATGCCAATACTGCAGGGCTTGAGAAAATAGTTCTGTTCTGGCCTCAAACAGAACATCTTCTCGGCACCTTGATAATCTCAAATCTGACTAACATACTTTCCGGTGAAAAAGAGATTGAAAGAAATCTACAGCAAGTAAGTGTCTTCGAGGCAGAACTTGCGGCACTGGCGGCCTGGAATGGTGAACCAGAAAATAACAGGTTGCTGTTAAACAGACTGGCGCAACTGCAGAAATTTCAAACGCCTTTGATTCTATATGTTACGGCGGTTGCCAACGCTAAAACCTGCCCGGATAAAACAATTCAGATGTTAATCCGAGCCAGCAGGATCTGGAGTAAGAAAGATGAAAATAAACTCGGTATTACATCCGTCCAAATATCCGGCCAGGCTGCCCAGCTTGCCTACAATATGGTGGCAGAAGACAACTGCCACTGCCCTGGGGCCATAAGGTCTTTCGAGAATTATTTTAATATCGCAGCCGACGACCTAGACAGCAGTCAGGAATATTTTTACACGATCGTTTTGGCCCAGTGCGGGCAAATAGAAAAGGGGCTGAAATTGCTACAGACAATGGCTAATCGACCTGCCGGATTTTGGGCCAAAAGGGCAAGGCTGGATATAATAATAAGGCAGTTAGAACAAAAGCAAGGCAAAGACCGGCAGGAAATAAACAAAACGCTCGCAGAATTAAGAAATCTTATATTAACCTGCGGACAGTCAGACGACGACATAGAACTGGCCGAGCAGGCAACCACAATCTACTGCCAAAATCTTCTTGATTCGGGCCAATGGTTGGGGGCGAAAAAAGTCCTGGCGATACTTGATGAGGTAAAGAATTGCCGGAGGCTGCCTGTTGATTTATATAAGTCGAAGGCACTTCGGCGCCTGGGCCGATTAAATGAATCTGTGGAACATATGCTCTTGGCTGTCAAAACCAACGATGACTTAACATTTCATCAGGCAATGGACCTGTTGAGTGAAATTGTTGATACCATAGACCGCCTGTCGGCCAGGGTAAGTAATTTTGAAGAAATGATGGAAAACTGTGAACACTTAGCTGAACTTTGCCACAGTGCTCTGGATACCCGGCAGTCGGCACTGCTTGTGGCAGAATTAGCCATATTTACCGCAGGAGCCCCTGCAGATGGAGACAATGCAAAACTATCACGAGCAGAAAGAATTCTCAAAACATCAGCCACAAACGATTTGGAAGAACATCCGGATTTTCTTCGATGCCGGGCCAGACTGCTGACCGGCAGGGGCCAATTCAATCAGGCAGCAGCCCTTTGGGCAAAAGTTCGGCAGATGCGAAGCGATGAATCAGGCCAGGCAGAAAAAGGGGGACCCTCAAGAAGCTGGAAATGGTGGCGTGCAAAGTTTTATGAGCTTTACTGCTGCTCGGGCTTGTCGCAAAATCAAGAAAAACAGGTGCTGCACTCCATCGAAGTTCTGCAAAACAGCTTCTCATATATTCCTCCAACGTGGAATGATAAGCTCGGCACGCTCAAGGAACAAATTCTGCGAAATACAACAGGCAGTTGAATTTTGTAAAATTCCTTGTGCAAAGAGACCTGCCGGAATAAAATACTAGCCAGAGCAGTTCGTTGTCTGCTGGTCGAATCACTAAACACGATTCACTAAATAACGGGAGATAGATTGTGGCAAAGCAGTCAGACAAAAAAAGGGTCAGGCCTATCTGCAGCTTCTGCGGCCGAAGCGCCAACGCTGCCGAGACCTTTGTAGAAGGGCCAAACAAGGTATGTATCTGCCCCGAGTGCATAGAACTTTGCCATAATATCGTTCAGCAGGACCGAAAGCACCCAAGCAGGTCAATAATGGGTCCTGAAAATATCCCAAAACCCAGGGAAATTAAACAGTACCTCGACCAGTACGTTATCGGCCAGGAACACGCCAAGAAATACCTTTCAGTGGCAGTACACAATCACTACAAACGCCTGCTGCATTTTGACAGTTTGTCACAACTTGCCTCAGCGGGCGAAGACAGTGAAGTTGAGATTGACAAATCGAATGTGCTTCTGATAGGCCCTACGGGCTCAGGCAAGACATTGTTGGCCCGCACACTTGCAAGGTTTCTTGAAGTGCCTTTTGCCATATGCGATGCAACGACCGTGACTGAGGCAGGTTATGTCGGAGAAGATGTAGAAAATTTTCTGCTGAGACTTCTGCAGTCAGCAGATTATGATGTCGAAGAGGCAGAACGCGGCATTGTTTACATAGATGAAATTGACAAGGTCGGCAAAACCACCCAGAACATATCCATTACCCGGGACGTCTCCGGGGAAGGCGTACAGCAGGCACTTTTGAAGATGCTCGAAGGAACAACGGCCAATATACCACCCCAGGGCGGCAGAAAACATCCCGAGCAATCTTACATACAGCTCGATACCACACAGATCCTATTTATTTGTGGCGGAACATTTGTCGGGCTTGACAATATAATTAAAAAACGGCTCGGCAAAAAGATGATAGGATTTAACTCGGAATTAGGCGGACGTGTTGACGAAAAGGTCCTATACAGTGATATACTCAGTCAGGCGATACCGGAAGACATAATCGAGTACGGCATGATTCCTGAGATGGTAGGCAGATTGCCGATAATTACTACTCTAAGCGCCCTCGACAAAGAAGCACTTGTCGATATATTAACAAAGCCGAAAAACGCACTTACCAGGCAATATAAGAGATTTTTCGAGATGGAAGATTCGGAACTCGAGTTTACAAATGAAGCGCTGGTGGCATTGGCTCAGAAAGCTCTTGAGCGGGATACCGGCGCCAGAGCGCTTCGTTCAATCGCCGAAGAACTAATGGTAGAACTAATGTACAAGCTGCCGGAAGAGACAAAGCATGCCAGGTATGTAATTACAGAAGATGTTGTCGAAGGCAGAAAAAACCTCTTTGCCGCAAAACGAAAGAACAAAAAAGAATCCGCATAAAATGTGGTGAAACAGGTATGAAACTTAGTTTGGCCACTCGAATAACAATCCTTCGCATTTTATTGATTGTCCCGTTTGTCAGTTGTATGTTGAAGATAAACGATGCGACTCTAACTGAGCTGATGAGAAACACCCTCAGGCATATCGCCACTGCAATTTTTTTGACTATGGCAGTCAGCGATGCACTCGATGGTTTTCTCGCCCGCGCCAAAAAACAGGTAACAAAGCTTGGGTCATTTTTGGACCCAATTGCGGATAAACTGCTTATCACCTGTGCGTGTCTGCTGCTGGCTTGCCAGCGAGGACGTGTCGAGGGTTTTTTACTGCCGCCGACGGTGGTTGTTTTGATAATCGGCAAAGACCTGTTTTTGCTAATCGGTTTTGTCATTATTTATTTTATCACATCACAAATTCGTATCGCGCCTGTGTTCATAGGCAAAGTCGCCACTACCCTGCAGTTGTCAATGGTAACAGGAATTTTGATTGCTCCTGAGGTTTCCGGTTTTTTAGCCGGCTGGATCTGGCTGCTCAGGTTGCTCTGGTGGTCTGCCGCTTCAACTGCCGTCCTGGCAACACTTATTTACATTCGCAATGGGATTCGTTATATTGAGTTGTTTGATCAGAATAATAAGCCACAAACAAACACTCGATAGAGCATCCAAAAATCTGACAAGAATGGAAAAAACTGAAACTTGTTACTTCAATGGATATGAGCATACATTTCAGTGAGATTGAGGACGTTCTCGAAGACCTTCGGCAGGGCAGGATGATTGTTCTTGTCGATGACCAGGACCGTGAAAACGAGGGTGATTTGCTCTGCGCAGCGGAAAAGGTCACGCGGCAAATCATAAATTTTATGGCAAAATATGGTCGCGGCCTGATATGTCTGCCGCTAACGGGCGAAAAATGTGATTCCCTTGCACTCTATCCGCAGACAGTCGATAACACAGCCAGATTTGGTACTGCCTTTACCGTCAGCATCGATGCAGCAAACGGCATTACCACCGGCATAAGTGCCGCCGACAGGGCGCACACCGTTCAAGCTGTTATTGCCAAAGATGCAAAGCCTGCCGACCTTGCCCGGCCAGGCCACATCTTTCCGCTGCGTGCCCGAGATGGTGGTGTTCTCGTCAGGGCAGGCCAAACCGAAGGAGCTGTCGATTTGGCTCGCTTAGCCGGCCTTAAGCCCGCCGGCGTTATCTGCGAGATTATGAATGAAGACGGCACAATGGCTCGGGTACCACAACTGCTCAAGTTCTGCCAGAGGCACAAAATAAAAATCACATCAATCGCCAAGCTGATAGAATACCGTCTTCAGCGGGAGACACAGATAAAACGTCTCGAATCTGTTAACCTTCCGACCGACTATGGCCAGTTCAAACTTATAGGCTATAAAAGCATAACTTCCCCAGAGCCGCATTTAGCCTTGTGTAAGGGCAGTGTCGGTGAGCTTGATGAAAAAGGCACTGCTATGGAGCACGACGAACCTGTGCTTATCAGGGTTCATTCTGAATGTATGACCGGCGATTTATTCCACTCCCAACGCTGTGAGTGCGGCTACCAACTGATAACAGCGATGAAGATGATTGAAGAGGCGGGAAAAGGCGCCTTGATTTATCTTCGCCAGGAGGGAAGAGGTATTGGCCTGACAAACAAACTAAAAGCCTACAAGCTTCAGGAGCAGGGCCTTGACACCGTCGATGCGAACCTCAAACTCGGATTTATGGTTGATAAACGAGACTACGGCATCGGGGCACAAATCTGCCGCGACCTTGGTCTTAGAAAGATAAGAATTCTTACCAATAACCCCAAGAAGATAAGCCGGCTCGAGGTATATGGAATGGAAATTATTGAGCAAATACCTCTTCGAGCAAAGCCCGGCAAGTACAATATAGACTACCTCAAAGCGAAAAAGTACCGATTGGGACATTTGCTGGACGAGGACCTCTAAGGAATGAAAAATCTTATCATTTCAGCCAGTAGTCTTTTTGTGTATCTTCTGTTCGTTGCTGCCGGCTGCGGCTGGATGCCGTCGGGTGTAAATCTTCCGGGCGAGCCCGGTCAGAGTTTAAGCAAAGTTCAGGTTTACACAAAATATGCACCGGCACGAATTAAATTGCTGCCTCTGACAAGACTTGTGGTAACCAAGAGTCGTGAAGAATCGGCAGTCGATTTGTATGTTAGTTTGGTAGACAGCTTCGCCTGCGAGCAGAAATGGCCCGGCAAGTTCAGATTCGAGCTTTATGAAAAGATCAAACGCGTTGCAGAATCTAAGGGAAAAAGAATCGCCATCTGGCCGGATATGGACCTTATGAAGCCGACCGAGAATGACAGATACTGGCAAAACTTCTTAAGGGCCTACCATTTCAATCTGGATTTCGATCCCGAGCCCGGGAAAAGCTATATATTGCAGGTTACATTTACAGGCCCGTCCAACAGACGGCTCTGCGCCGAATATACTCTTGGACCGGCCAACTAAAAGGCTCTTCCATTAGCAATACCACAGTCTCAGCGAGTGCGGAAAATGCTGAAGAAAGCGTCTTTGCCGCACTGCCATATTTCACCTTTATTACTGAATTGAATTGATTCTCGGCCTCTAATCTGCAATCATACCTGTTATAAGGCTTTTTTGTTGTAATTTTTAGCGGAACTTTTAGAGGACGAACTGGTCTAAATATAAGGAAACTGCTTTGGGGCAGCGTACAACTGAAAATGTTGGTGTCAATGACTCTGTGCTGGTTGAACTGAGCCGGCAGGGAGATTCGGAAGCAACAGAGCGGCTTATACTTAAATATCAACACCGCATATATAACGTCATTTTGAGGATGTGTGGAAATGTTGATGATGCTGCGGAACTGACACAGGATACGTTTGTCAAAGTAATAAAGAATATCGGCAACTTTCAGGCAAGAAGCAGCTTTTATACGTGGCTCTTTAGAATAGCGGTTAATTTAACTCTGAACTACTGTCAGCGGGATATGAGGCTGTCGATTAGTTCACTTGATACACAGATTGACAGTAGTTCAGGAAAGCCGAGGCAGACGTTAAAAGAGCTGTTAGCCGACGACAGCTCCATTGACCCGTCAGCAGTGGCGGCAAACAAGGAATTATGCCGGCTTCTTATTCAGATGCTGATGAACCTTGATGAAAGCATGCGAGTCTTAATTGTGCTTCGGGATATTGAAGGTATGAATTATGCCCAGATTGCTCAAATACTTGGGCTGGAACTTGGTACGGTCAAGAGCAGGCTAAGCAGAGCCAGAAATGCTCTAAGAGAAAAATTGGAGGCTTTCCTGTAATGAAAGACATTCCAAATATAAATGAGTTTCTAAATAGCTTACTTGACGATGAGCTTGCGCCCAGAGAGCGAATCCAAGCCCAGCGAATGATAGCACACGACCGGCAGCTTCAAAAGCAGCTTCGTCAATTGCAGAAGTGCAGGACTTTGATTGGTTCTTTACCTCTTGTCAAAGCTCCCGAACAGCTCACAGAGAAAATCAAGGCTGCCGTCCAAATCGAAACAACAGAACAACCACAAAGGCAATTTGACAAACTAAAAGGGGCAAGGCACCTTCTTTTCAGAAAAGTTCTCTCTGTTGCAGCAATGGTAGCGCTGTTGGCTATCCTGGGTACTGTTGTCTACACAATTGTCGCACCTGAAAAAGTCGAACGCCCAACAATCGTTGGCCAGGATTTACAGGTACCTGCCACGACAGTTGAAGTAGACAGCCCTGAGGTTAAGTTACCTTCTCTTGCTTTGCCGAAGGTTGCCAAAGTCAGGCCTGCAGAGCCGGTGCTGCTTTGCAAACTTCGGTTATCTGCTGCTGCTGCTGATGCAATTGATTCATTTGTAAGCAGAGCAATACAGGATAATGGACTTTCGCAATACCTCAGTTTGGCATCACGACAGGGCAAAAACAGCTATGCACTTACATGCAGCCGGAAGGAGGCAAATTTGCTATTCAATGACCTGGCACAAATCTGGCCAAAGCTTGATTCTGCAACCCTGACTGTTCAGGCCGATGCCGATCAATCGGGGCAGGAAATAATAGTGAAAAATCTCAGCTCCGAGCAGTTCAGACAATTTGCCGGCGGTGCCAGCCTCGAAAATTGCGTGCAGATGGCAAAGAATTTTACTGCGCTCAATAATATGACGGCACTTCTTCCGGCCAAAGAGATTTTGACAACTATCGCCGATAGCACCGATGAACGGCTGGCCATACCAAAACCTGTCTTCACTTCTAATGACATCCCAGCCAAGAAACAGCAAAGGCGATCTGGTCTTGCTGCTGAGGTCTATCTTACAATTAACATAACAGGAATCGGCGCAGGCGATTGACATTTTCACATTACTCCTATAATATCTTTCCACCCCAAGGGTACACTTGCAATGTCATTGTTTAACTTAGCGCTATCGATGTTGAACCTCCGTGCATAGTTACACTGGAACAAAAAAGGAATACAAAATGCTTAGAATACAGGATTGTTCGCTGGTTGTGGTGGATGTTCAGGGCAAACTTGCACAATTGATGTATGAAAAGGAACCTTTGTTCAAAAACATTCAGATTTTAATAAAGGCTGTCAAAATACTCCAAGTACCTATACTGTGGTGCCAGCAGTGTCCTGAGGCACTCGGGCCCACTGTGCCGGAAATAGCCCGGCTTCTAAGCGCCAATGAGCCTATAAATAAAGCCTCATTTAGCTGCTGGCCAAACCGGGAGTTTAACGACCATCTGAAATCTCTCTCTGGCAATCAGGTTCTTATCTGTGGTATAGAAACCCATGTCTGTATTTATCAGACAGCAATTGATTTGCTGCAGGCAGGCTATGAGGTAAACGTCGTCGCCGATGCGGTTTCGTCAAGAACAATCGAAAATAAAAACATCGGACTTGAAAAAATAAAAGCGGCTGGTGCTAAATTCACTTCAACTGAAATGGTGATTTTTGAACTGCTTAAAACCGCCGAGCATCCCCGTTTCAAAGAAATTGTCAGGCTTGTCAAGTAACTCTGCCCTCAGGCTGTCTTCTTCTTGCTTTCTGACTGGGTTTTGTCTGTCTGGTTTGTTTTCGCTGTATCTGTTTTTTCTTCGCCCTTTTGTTGTGCAGAGGACTCCTTATGCCTGCTCTGACCCTTTTTATAACTTTCTGTTCTATAGTCGGTTTGGTAGAAGCCGGTTCCTCTGAATATTACACCAGAGCCACAGCCTATCAACCTCTTAACACTGTTGCTGCCGCATTCCGGGCATTTTCGAATTGGCTTGGCAGTTATAGACTGAAACCGCTCAAACTCATAACCACATTCCTGACATAAATAATCGTAAGTCGGCACAAAAATTACTCCCGCTGAACGCTTCTGTTCTCATCGTTGTCAGATTGTTTATCTTGCTGTTTCTTGTCCTGGGGCTTATTGACCACCACCTTGCTGGGCCGGATTACCCGCCCGTTTAGTTTATAGCCTTTCTGGAACTCTTTGAGCACAACATTCTCTTTCTCTTCAGGCTTATTTTCCTGCATCATCGCCTGGTGCACAGAGGGGTCAAACTGCTCGCCGAGTGCTTTTATCTGTTCGACATTAAGCGAGCTTAAAATATCAAGCATCTGTTCATAAATTATCCTGATGCCTTCGGCGAGTACATCTACTTTCTCAGCCGAATGAGCGCCGGCCAGCGTGTGCTCAAAATTATCCAGTGCCGGAAGCAATGTTTTTATTATTCTTTCTTTCTCGTAAACTAACGTGTCATGGATCTGTTTTGAGGTCCTCTTTTGGAAATTGTCATAATCGGCACTTACGCGCTGAAGCTTCTCAAAGAGCTCATCCTTCTCTTTTTTCAGACTCTCCAGTTCTTCTCGGGGTTCCTCAATTCTCTCTGCCTCGGGCACGATAATCCGCTTTTCCTTTCCCTGTGTTTTTTCTTTGCTTTTATGTCTCATCAGTTGGCACCGAAATACTTTTTCAGTTTATCCAGGAAATCCCTCGTCTTAGGAAAAACGCTCCTGTTCTCTATCTGAGCAAATTTCTGCAGCAAATCCTGCTGTTCCTTCGTAAGTTTGGCTGGTATCTCAACAGTAACCTGCACAAGCTGATCACCTTGCCGCTTTGAGCGAATATCCGGAAGTCCCTGCCCCTTTATTCTGAAAATACTGCCATATTGCGTCCCTGCAGGAATCTTTAACTGTTTTGTTCCGTTTAAGCTCGGGACATCAATCATAGCTCCAAGGGCTGCCTGAGTAAAACTCACCGGTACAACTGCGATCAGGTTGTTTCCATCACGTTCTAAAAATTGATGAGGCTTAATTCTAACATAACAGTAAAGATCTCCTCTTGGCCCACCACTTCGACCTGGCTCGCCTTCGTTGGCTACCCGAACTCCTTGTCCCTCATGAACCCCCGGCGGTATCTTAACACTGACAACCCGTTTCTTTGAAGACCTGCCGGTACCCCCGCATTTCCTGCAGGGATTTGTGATAACCTGACCCGTCCCCCGGCACCGTGGGCAGGTCGATATCATCTGAAAAAACCCGCCGCCTTTGGCAACTTGTCCGCTTCCGTTACAGCTCGGACATCGCGACGGCGAACTGCCTTTTGCACATCCTGAGCCGTTGCACTCGGCACACATATCCTGCCGGCTAAATTCGATGGTTTTCTCCGTACCCTTAGCAACATCGGCCAAAGTGAGGACTACCGAAGTTTCTAAATCATAACCTTGTGCCGGACCCCGCTGCCTCGTTCTTCGTCCGCCCATCCCGAATATATCACCAAAGTCTCCAAACCCTCCCAGGATATCCTCAAAAATGCTGCCAATGTCTTGCCAACGCATATGCGTATAATCGCGCATACCCATCCCGCGAAGGCCTTCGTGCCCAAACTGGTCATAACGCTGACGTTTTTCGCTGTCGCTTAAGACCTCATAGGCCTCGGCACATTCCTTGAATTTGGCTTCTGCCTCCTTGTTGCCCGGATTCTTATCGGGGTGGTACTTCATCGCCATCCGCCGATACGCACGTTTTATATCATCGGCTGAGGCGTTTTTGGCTAACCCCAAAACTTCGTAGTAATCACGCTTGGCCATTATCTCGCATCTCGTGTTTTGTGTCTCGTGGCTCAGAGGTCCGCAGGCATGAGACACGAAATGTTACCGTACCGCACCGTCTATTGGCTCTTCATCTTTTTCTTTCAGTTCTGTTATCAATACATTGGTTGTCAGCATTAATCCGGCAACGCTGGCGGCATTTTGAAGGGCCGTGCGAGCTACCTTGGCAGGGTCTATGATGCCGGCCTTGAACATATCCACAAATTGGCCTGTGTTGGCGTCATAACCTATTGTTTTCTGTTTCGAAAGCTTTTCCAGCAACTGAACAACTACTACATCGCCATGACCGCCTGAGTTCTCAACTATCTGAGCGGTAGGGGCCTTTAAGGCCGAGCTGACAATATCGCACCCTATCTTCTCATCGCCTTTGGCTTTTGCTCTTGTCTTGTCGACTTCAGCTATCGCACGAAGGAAGACAACACCACCACCGGCTACAATCCCTTCCTCGCTGGCAGCCCTGGTTGCATGAAGAGCATCATCAAGCAGATCCTTCTTTGCTTTCATCTCCGTTTCTGTTGTTGCTCCGGCTTTTATTACCGCAACGCCTCCGCTTAGCTTCGCAAGACGCTCGGCCAGCTTCTCTCTGTCGTAATCGCTGGTAGTTTTTTCGATCTGGTTGCGTATCTGCTCGCAGCGAGCTTTTATATCTTTGGCCGTGCCTGCTCCTTCGATAATTGTTGTCGTTTCCTTGCCAATAACAACCTTTTTTGCCCGGCCCAACTGCGAAAGCTGCACACTCTCAAGCTTGACACCTAAATCTTCACTTATCATCTCTCCGCCGGTCAAAACAGCAATATCGCCCATCGTTGCCTTTCTGCGTTCACCAAAACCCGGAGCCTTGACCGCACAAACCTTCAAAACTCCCTGCAGGCGATTTATCACTAATGCTGCAAGAGCCTCACCCTCGATATCCTCTGCAATTACAAGTAGAGGCTTTCCGACCTGCGCAGTTTTCTCAAGCAGCGGCACAAACTCGCGAATGTTCGATATCTTCTTCTCGTGCAGCAGTATGTAAACATCCTCAAGAATCGCTTCAAGCGTCTCGGCGTTGGTCATAAAGTATGGAGATATATAACCCCTGTCGAACTGCATACCTTCAACTACTTCCAGTTCATTCTCCAGCCCTTTGCCTTCCTCAACTTCTATGACGCCTTCCTTGCCGACCTTATCAATTGCATCTGCAAGTATTTCACCAACACTACTGTCGCCGTTGGCGCTTATAGTGCCGACTTTTGCGATGTCGTCGTGACCTTTAACGGCAACGCTGACCGACTCGATGAAATCAGTAGCAGCTTCGACCGCTTTATTAATTCCCCTCTGTATCGCCATAGGATTGATACCGGCTGTAACATATTTTAAGCCTTCGTTATATATTGCTTCTGCAAGAACGGTAGAAGTGGTCGTGCCGTCTCCGACGACGTCGCTGGTCTTGCTTGCGACCTGGTTGACCATCTTAGCTCCCATATTCTTAAACGGCTCCGGCAGTTCAATCTCTTTGCTAACCGAGACGCCGTCCTTTGTTACCTTCGGCGAGCCCCAGCTCTTCTGAAGAATAACATTCCTGCCGGTCGGCCCAAGCGTCACCTTAACTGCAGCCGACAACTGGCCCAAGCCGTCTTTTAGGTGCTTTCGTGCAGTTTCGTCAAACATTAATTGTTTTGCCATTTCTGTTACCTCTTATTGAAATTTTAAATATTACCTTTAATTGACTATCTCTCGACCACACCCAAAATGTCATCTTCTCGCAGAATGATGTACTTTTGCCCATCAATCTCCACGTCATTTCCAAGGTACTTCGCGTAAATAACCTCATCGTTCTTTTTCACATTCATACTGCTTCTTTTGCCGTCATCGAGCAATTTGCCGGGGCCAACTGCTGTTATCCTGCCCACCTGCGGCTTTTCTTTGGCTGTATCCGGCAATATGATTCCGCCCGCAGTCTTTTCCTCTGCCTCCAACTGTTTTATCACCACTCGGTTATCCAAAGGTTTCAACTTCATAATCTTTACTCCTTTTCGATGTTTCTGCTTATATCGTAAGGCTGCGCGTTCTAAATCCGTTTATCTTTACGCCGCGATCACATCATATTCATGCCTCCCATTCCTCCTCCCATGCCCCCCATACCGCCGCCCATTCCCGGAGCAGGCGACATCTCCTCTTTGTCCTTTGGTTTTTCTGTAATCAGACAATCGGCAGTCAAAAGCAGTGTCGCCACGCTAATTGCATTCTGCAAAGCCGTTCGAGTTACCTTTGCCGGGTCAAGCACACCAGCATTCAGCAAATCCTCATATCTGTCCTTGTCCGCGTTATAGCCGTATCCACTTTTGCCTTCTTTAACATTATTCACAACAATATTTGGAGTTGCGCCGGCGTTGGCAGCTATGTAATAGCAGGGCATCGAAAGCGCTTTGGCCACTATATCGGCGCCTGTTTGTTCGTCACCTTCTAATTTAAGTTTCTTAACCGCCTCAATGCACCGAACAAGAGCTACGCCGCCGCCCGGGACGATTCCCTCTTCAATAGCTGCCCGTGTAGCGTGAAGCGCATCTTCTATCCTTGCCTTTTTTTCTTTCATCTCTGCTTCACTTACCGCTCCAACATTTATCTGTGCAACACCGCCGGTCAATTTCGCAAGGCGCTCGGCCAGCTTCTCTCGGTCATAATCACTCGTGGTCGTTTCAATCTCGCTCTTAATCTGTTCTATCCTGCCTTTGATTGCCTTATCACTGCCGGCACCTTCAATGATAATAGTATTGTCGCCGTCAATAGTTACCTTTTTGGCCTGACCAAGCTGCTTGACACCTATGTTTTCCAAATCAATCCCCAAATCCTTAAATATCGGCTCAGCTCCTGTCAGAATCGCAATATCTTCACAAATGGCCTTGCGTCTGTCACCATAGCCCGGTGCCTTAACCGCTGCGGTCTGTATCACACCCTTTAATTTGTTGACCACGAGGGTTGCCAGTGCTTCACTCTCAACATCTTCAGCAATTATAAGCAGGGGCCTCTTTGCCTTTGTAATCTTCTCCAGAAGCGGCACAAGTTTGGTAACGCTGCTGATCTTTTCCTCATAAACAAGTATGAAAGGCTTCTCCAGCTCACAGACCATGTTATCGGAATCGGTGACAAAGTGCGGCGAAAGATACCCTCGGTCAAACTGCATCCCCTCAACAAAATCGACTGTTGTCTCCAGGCTCTTTCCCTCCTCTACCGTAATCACGCCATCTTTGCCGACCTGCTGGAAAGCTTTAGCCATAGTCTTGCCAATTTCCACATCATTGTTTGCCGAAACCGACGCAACGTTAACTATATCATCGCTCCTGGTAATATTTATCGGCTTGGCAAGGGATGCCAATTTGTCCGTTACCACACTGGCAGCCTGCTGCATCCCCCTGGCCAGAGCCATTGCATCGGCACCGGCTGCCCGGGACTTGTAAGCTTCCTTGAACATCGCTTCGGCAAGCACTATTGCCGTGGTCGTCCCATCACCGGCAACTTTTGAGGTCTTGCTCGCCGCTTCCCTGACAAGTTTTGCGCCAAGGTTTTCACTCTTATCCACAAGCTCGATCTCTTCTGCTACCGTCACACCATCCTTGGTTACCGTTGGCCCTGCCCAGCTCTTATCAATTACCGCATTTCGTCCCCTCGGCCCCAATGTCGACCTTACTGCCGAGGCCAGCTTCTCCACACCAGCCAGAAGCGCCGACCGGGCATCAGCTTCAAACACAAGTTCTTTAACTGCCATAGTTTCTAATCTCCTATTTATTTTCATTAGACCAATGTTAGGTTTTTTGCCTAATATACAACTAAATTAGCAAAAGATATACCAGCTTCTGCCCCCTTATTGCCCCTCTTCGACTTGTTAACCATAAGTGCTTTAACAACAAAGAATTACGCATAGTAAAATTTGCCCGGAGGCGAGCCGCCCCCAATCTGTACGCCCCAAAACCCACATATTTTGGCACAAAAACCACTTGCTATCACGCCAACTTGACAGATACACGACATTTCTAATATCCGTCTAAACGGTATTTTTCGCCCAAATTTTTGCAAAAAATTGGCTCTCTGGCCGAAATATATGGAGTCAGGCTCATCTGACAATTCTAACGATAATCTTATAAAAACTCGTTCTACACCACCAGCCTGGCCTACGATTTTATTTAATTCCGCTTCAAAAGACTCAACGTTTGACCACTGCCTGCACTGGTTTTTTGTTTTAGTACTGCTGAGGAACCTGACTTGTTTATTTAGAAACCTACTGACCTTATTCATTGGCCCATAACTTATCACGATTCGTAAAAGATTGGCTGAAAGAAGGAGGATTCGGTTCAGTCTTTTATATATGTCATTAAATTGCACTTGACGAATACATTGACAGGAAATAGTATTCTGAGTTAAATTATTGAATATCAATGACTTTTTTAAGAGCTTTATTTTTCATGTCAATTCGTCAAAAAATTTGTGCCTTTGCAATTACTATCCCGATTATCATTTTGGTCTTATCAGGCTGCAGCAGGGCATTACGAACTCAAGAGCCTGCATCGCAGAATGACCTGGGCGCCCAAATAGGCTCATTAGCTGAAGTTCCATTTCCAGCTTACATTGCTGTTGAGGGGTACGGATTGGTAGGAGGTTTGAGAGGTGCCGGCTCATCTGACTGTCCCCCTGAGATTAGGGTATATCTGAGTCAATATATACTTTCGAAATCGCCTCAACTGGACGCCGAGGCACTCATCAACAGCAGCGATACTGCTGTAGTGCTGGTTCAGGGAATGATGCCGGGCGGCATCTGCAAAGACGAGCACTTTGATTTGAGAGTATCAACGGTGCCGGGCACACAAACAACCTCGCTACAAGGCGGCTGGCTCTATGGTGCTGAACTTAAGGCTGCCGGACGACTCGGTATGGGCCTGAAAGTTTTGGCCTATGCAGAAGGTCCTGTTTTTTTTGACACACTCGAGGCCCCAGTTAAAGAAAAGACATCTGGTTATATTCTCGGCGGGGCAAAGGCACTGGATGAGTACAGATTGTCTCTGGTGCTTGACAAGCCCGATTATAAGCTCACCAGCGAGATAAGCTACAGGCTAAATGAGCGTTTGGGTCCAGGTACGGCCAAGGCTGTCCTGCCCGGGCAGATTCAACTGCAGGTGCCGCCAAAATATAAATCGCGCAAGCACAGACTGGTTTCATTAATCAAGTCGATGTATTTGGCGGAGAATCCTGAGCTGACTAAACGGAGAGTGAACCGCTTTATAAGGAGTCTTGCTGCTTTAGAGCAAAAGCAGGAAAGTGAAATAATTCTCGAAGCAATAGGCACAAAGAGCCTGGAAAAATTGTCTGCTTTGCTGAACTCTTCCGAAGAACAGGTGCGTCTAAGAGCGGCCAGATGTACGCTTAACTTAGGCAGCGACAAGGGCCTGGATATTCTCAGGACAATAGCTTTAGATAAAAACTCACTTTATCGTATCGAAGCCTTAAAGGCCATAACTACAGCGGGAAGCCGTAACGACGCATCTGCAATTTCAAGAATGTTGCTTCGAGATGAGGATTTTAGTATCAGACTGGCTGCGTACGAGCAGTTGCGAAGGCTCGACGACATAGTAATAACTCAACAGCCGATTGGACGCAGTTTCTACCTGGAGCAGATTGCACAGACAACACAGAAAGCGATTTTTGTCGCCCGCAGTGGTCAGCCAAGGATAGCCCTGTTTGGCGGGCCTATATATTGCAAGGACAATATTTTTGTTCAATCAACTGATGGAGATATTACAATTAATGCCTCATCTGACCAACAACATGTTTCAATAATGCGTAAACACCCAACTAACCCCGAGGCCAGGCCAATCCAATTGAAAAGCTCTTTCGCGCTATCTGACATAATCCAGATACTTTGCGAAGAACCTGTTAAAAAAGCCGAACAGCAACACCGCGGACTAAATATTTCCTATGTTGAGCTTATAGGTATTTTAAAGCAGATGAGCGACAAAGGAGCGTTGCAAGCAGAATTTAGGGCAGGTCCCCTTCCTAAAATCGGCCTAAATATGAAGAAATAACAAGCCTGTGGCCGATAAAAAAAGTGCGTATCAAGTAAAATGTGCCGGAAAGCCCAAGTTGCTTCGCCCATTATTCTGCCGGCAGTAAGGTGACAAATGAGACTCAAAAAAATTGTTCTCGACGGATTTAAGAGTTTTGCTGACAAAACAGAATTTGTGTTCGACCGGCCTTTAACCGCTATCGTAGGGCCAAATGGCTGCGGCAAAAGCAATGTTGTCGATGCGGTAAAATGGGTGCTCGGTGAGCAGCGTGTCAAGAGCCTTCGAAGCGAGCAAATGGCTGACGTGATATTTAATGGAAGCAGCAGCAGAAAAGCCACAGCTTCGGCTGAAGTGAGCCTTTTCATGTCTAATCCCGATGGGACTAAAACAGGACAATTGCCAATCGAAGCCGACCAGATCCAAATATCTCGAAGAATATACAAAAGTGGTGAAAGTGAATACCGCATTAACAACAGAGCCTGCAGATTAAAAGATGTGCGTGAGCTATTTATGGATACCGGCGTGGGAACCAGGGCTTACTCGATTATCGAGCAGGGAGAAGTTGAGCAACTGCTCAACGCATCAAAAACAGACAGAAGAGTTGTTTTCGAAGAGGCAGCCGGCATAAGTAAGTATAAGGCGCACAAGAGGCAAGCGCTTCGTAAGATTGAGCACGCCGAGCAGAATCTGCTGCGTCTTGCGGATATTTTGGCAGAGGTAACCAAAAGGCTTCGAAGCGTAAAACTCCAGGCAGGCAAAGCCAGAAGCTACCTTCAACACACCCAAAGACTCAAAGAGCTGCAGGTCAACTATTTTCTGGCGGAATATTCCGAGAACTATGCTGAAACTGAATTAAAGAATAATACACTCGAACAGGCACAGCAGCAGTACGCTGCCATAGCGGCTGAAGTTGCAGCCAGCGATGTATTAAGCAGCGAGCTCGGCCACAAAATTATAGAAGCGGAAAATAAACTAAAGCAGGCAGACACCTCCCTGGTTTCAGTTACAAGTAAAATCGAACAGCAGCTTCAGCGCGTGGATTTTTTACAATCAAAAATGAGGGAATTGCAGCAGAGAAAAACTTCAGCAGTAGAAAGTATCGAAAAGGCACGGCGGCGGGGAGGAGAACTTGAGAATGACTTAAAACGCCATCAAGCTGAACAAGCAGATAACGAAAAAATAATTGAAGAAAAAAAACTAAGTGCTGAAAAGATTCAGCAGGCTCTCGAACAGACAGCTTCGGAGTGTTCATCGCTCGAGGTTGAGCTGGAAGATGAAAAGTCTGGTATTATTGACATAGTCAGGAGAACAGCTCAGCTCCACAATGAAATCCAGAGCATATCAGGTTACCGGAGCAATTTATCCAATCAGAAAGACCGTCTCACAAATCAGGCCCAAAACGCCAAAAGCGAACTTGAGCAGCTTCTGACTGAAAAGGCCCAGCACGAAGCGCGGATGGATGATATCGAAAAAGTACTGGCAGAATTACAGGACAGGCTCGACGATAAACGAAAAAAGGCAGAACAAATCGGTGCGCAGCTGGATAAGGACGGCGAAAGGCTCGCTCACAGTAAAGAGGCAAGAAGTACTCTCAATGGTGAGCTGGCTGTATTAGAGGATATGGAACAAAGACAACAAGGGCTAAACAATGCCGCAAAGGCCGTCCTGCAAAGCCGGTCAGTTGATAACAGCAGGTTTAGCTATGTAGAAGGATTGTTGGCGGATATTGTTACTGCTGACCTGAAGTATGCAGGTGCTGTTGAAGCTGCCCTTGAAGGCAAAACCGATGCACTGGTAATAAGCGACGCTCCTAAACTGCTGGCCGATATTGAGAACATCGAAAAGCTCGATGGCAGATTGAATTTCATATCTTTAGATACAATCGAACCTTTTGTTGATAAGAACGACCTGTCGCAATTTTCAAACGTAAAGGGCCGACTCGTTGAATTTATAAGCTCTGAAAGTAAACATGCCATGCTTATCTGGAATCTGCTCGGCAAAACCGTAATTGTTGACTCGATTGATGCCGCACTTAAATTGAGCGAGACGCTGGGAAAGGAATATGATTTTGTTACCTTAACCGGCCGGTTCTTTAGTGGCGATGGCAGGATAAAGCTTGGCCCGCTGGGAAAAGCCGCCGGCCTTATATCACGAAAAAGCCGACTCAGACAACTAAGACAGACAATCGAAAGCATTAACAGCGAAATTGCTTCAATGCAGGAGCAATTAAAGAACAACACACAAAAGAAAGAACATATTGCCAAACTTTACAAAGATCTCCGAACCGCTATCTATGAAGCCAATACTGAAAAGATGCAGATGGCATCAAAGCTGTCCATAAATGAGCAGAATATAAAACGGTTAAGGCAGCAACAGCCATTGTTAGACAGCGAAATTACGCTCCTTCATAACCAGATAAGCCAATCTGTACAAAAAGAATATGATTCGAAGCAGAGATTAGACGAGTTAGAGACCGTCAACAACCAAAGAGCCGCACGAATTAAAGAACTTGAAACCAAATTCCAGGAACAAAAGGTCAATCAACAGTTCCTAAATGAGCAGCTTACCAGCCTAAAGGTTGCTCTCGGACAGCTTACCGAGCACCAGCAGGCACTGACCGATACTATTGCATCTATGCAAATTCAGCTAAAAGAAAACCAATCAATCGTAGAAACAACTAACAGAGAAATACAACAATGCGATCAGCAGTGCCGGCAGGCTTCCCGAGATATCCTCAAGAGCGAGGCATCGATTTCTGACCTGTTCGTTAAAAAAGAGCAGAGCCAGCAGGACAGCAAGCAGCTCCAGAGGGAAATAACCGCTCTGGCTGAGCAGCGAAACAATATAGAACAAACCGTAAAGGAAAAAAAGGCCGGGCAGGCCGATATAGAGCAGCAGGTTAATCAGGTCAAAATAGAGCTGGGGCAATTGGAGGTCAAGAGCCAGGACCTTGTTGAAAGGGTTAGAGAAGAACTGCAGATCGACTTGGCAGAACACTTCAAAAACTATAACCATAGTGATATCGACTGGATTGAGGTCAAAGAGCAGATAACAGAACTTAAAGCTAAGATTGAACGGCTGGGCAACGTCAATGTCGATGCAATAGATGAGCAGGAAAAGCTACAAGAACGATATGGATTTTTAAGCAGCCAGCTTCATGATCTTAACAGCAGCAAAGCACAGCTTCAGCAACTGATAAATCGCCTCAATAAAAAAAGCAGGCAAAAATTCGCAGAAACCTTTGAGCAAATAAGGATTAATTTCCAGCAGATTTTTCGAAAGCTTTTCGGCGGCGGCAGGGCCGACATACTACTCGAGGATTCCGATGACATCCTCGAAGCAGGTATAGAGATAATAGCTCAGCCTCCCGGCAAGGAAACAAGAAATCTGTCTTTGCTCAGCGGCGGTGAAAAGTCTATGACGGCAATTGCGCTGCTTTTTGCCGTTTTCAAGACGAAACCTTCGCCTTTCTGCTTCCTTGATGAAATCGATGCAGCCCTGGATGAAGCAAACAATGAGCGTTTTAATCTGCTGCTGCGTGAATTCCAAAAGGATTCGCAATTTATAGTAATCACTCATACCAAGCGTACTATGAGCATCGCGGACGTTTTGTTCGGGATAACTATGCAAAGAGCTGGGGTTAGCAAGAAAATAGGCGTTAAATTTGGCGAATATGAAGAAGAACAAACTGTAGCGGTAGCGTAAAACTAAATACACCGTTTTTTCGACGCCGTATTATTTGTTAATTTTGGTCGAATTACAAACTGTATTTAAGCCAACAATTACGGAGTTACTGAGGGGCAAAAAATTTTTAGTACATTAGATTTTACGCACCTGCCTGACCACATACATCACGCGTTTTCTTGGTTCCTGAACAAGCACGGCAAAACCAACTGTGCTAATTGCTGACAGCAAGGCTCCAATAGTAAAAACAATTGTATAGCTGGATGTCAGGTCTATAATCAGACCAGAGAAAAGCAAGCTCACAAATATAGCAGGCATCATTAGGAAATTGGTCAAGGCGACCAATGTGCCGGAGTTTATTTTTGGAAGCAATTCCACAGACATATTCATTTGTACCATTGCGGCAACAGAGGTAACACCAGAATATAAAATAAAACCCAGATACACAGTAACGGACCGGAACATATGACCTGTCGCTGCAAGCAAGACAAGCATAAAACCAAAAGATAAAAGTAAGGTACTTATTACTCCGATGATTTTATAACCCACTTTGTCACCTATTTTTCCAAGAATCGTCGAGAAAAAAGCTGCACTTAACATTTGAATAATCGTAAATGTAATAATTTCTGCACCGGTTAGCATCATTGTCTCTTTCGCAAAAACGATTATAAATGACCCCATCATCATCGAAATAAAAAGAATAATGGTGAAAAACAACAGTATTCTGTAATTGGTGTTTTTGAGCATCTTGCGAACAGTTAATCTTGTTCTCGGTATTAAACGATTCATTTTAGAACCTGGCTTTCGGTCTCTGTAAATTCTTGGGTCTCTATGTTCGCGGGCAGAAAGTATAACGGTGCTTGATATAATGCGAAATATGTTACCAACAATGAAAGCAACTAAAAAGCTGTCAGGTCCATTCCAATGTTTTGTTACCCAATAAGCAAGTGGACAAGCCAATATAGAGGCTAAAGAAATTGCTGCTACACGGTAACCATAAAGAGTTCCTCTCTTTTTCAAAGGAGTACAATCCGTCATTAAAGAAAAGTGAAGAGGAAAACAGCCAATGCAGCCGGCCATAAATATCAACATGCAGATAGAGAAGAAGATTAGCTTGACCGCATTTGAAACAGCCGGAGCCCAGCACAGGAAAATGAAACTGTACAAAGTCCACGGAATCACACTGGAAATATATAAGCCCATAAGCCATACTTTTCTTGACTGTTTCCTGAAAAAATGACTTGTAATAACCTGCACAGGACATATCGTTATGGTAAGTGAAGCAATAATGCCAATCAGACTCTTGGGTGCGCCAAGCTCGGACATATAGGCCGGCACAATTGTAGTATACAGTGCGAAAGGAAGGCTTAAGCCCCAGAGGAAATCAAAGGCGGTAAAAATGATAGCGTTATGCTGATAATCATTTTTAACTGCAGTATCATAATGATGATAAGCATTTTTCTTGGTTGGTAATATATCGTCAGGAACGGCACACATTTCGTCAATCCAATAATGTACCAGAAAATTCCGCGTATTCTCTCTGAGGGCATTTGAATATCAAGGAAGAAATGATAAATATCAGCAAATCAAAAAGAATTTTTTATACCATTGAAGAACATAGTCCAATTATGTACTTTATTGCAACCAAACAAAGGCGTATTGGTTCATCGTAAAGGGTAAAGACCGATGGTCGATAAAATCGATAAGCACATATTGAGAAACGGGATGATTCTTTTGGGCGAGCCGATGGATGCGGTCGGCTCTGTAGCATTTAGTTTTATGCTGCCGGCAGGAGCTGCGATATTAGCGTCTGGTTGCTGCGGAGCTTCAAACGTTATTGCCGACTGGATTTCCCGAGGTGCCGCCGGGAAAAGCAGTAAAGAGCTTTGTGATGCGCTGGATGGTTTGGGTCTGCATCGAGCAAGCTGCGTAGGCAGCTCGCATATAACTGTTGGTGCGGTGCTTGAAGCAGGTAACTTGCATAGAGCTTTGGATTTATACGGAGAGATTATTTGCTCGCCAAATTTGGAACAAGACCAGTTTGAATTAGCTCAACATCTTGCCATTGATTCGGTTCGTGCCCTGGATGACGACCCTCACCAGCGAGTTATGCTCAAGCTAAAAGAGCAATTTTATCCATACCCACTGGGACGCAGCACCTTAGGCTCTGTTGAGGAATTACAGAGGCTGACAGCTAAAAGAGCAAAAAAGATTATTCAGTCATATTTTGACCTTTCACAAACGATTTTTACAGTTGCAGGAAAATACAACTTCGATGAAGTTTGCCGGCAGATAAACAGCTTGTTTGACTTGCGCCAACAGGGAGGTTTTGAGACACCTGTTACACAAGCAGGGCCCGGCAGATACACACACATAAATAATGACGGTGCTCAGGTTCATATTGGCTTGATGACAGAGACCGTCAAGCCGAACGATAAAAGCTACTACGACGCCAGAGTGGCAGTTTCAATTCTATCAGGTGGAATGAGCGCCAGATTATTTACCGAGGTAAGAGAAAAACGAGGATTGTGCTATGCGATAGGGGCAGGCTACCATTGCCTAAAGCAGGCAGCGGGGATAATGTGCTACGCTGGCACAACACCCGACAAGGCCCAGGAGACAATCAAAGTCATAATAGGCCAATTTAATCACCTTTGTGAAGGTATTAATGAAGAAGAAATCAACCGTGCAAAAGCGGGCTTAAAAAGTGCCTTAATACTGCAAAGTGAATCAACCAGCAGCAGAGCCGGGGCTATTGGAAGTGACTATTATATGTTGGGCAGGGTTCGAAGCCTCGACGAAATAAAGGACAGTATCGAAGAAACCACCGTTGATTCGGTGCGGCAGTTTCTGGCGAATAACAAATTTAACGATTTTACTGTAGTTACGGTAGGCCCTAAGCAGATAGATATCTAACTCGAAATCAATAATAAATGGTATAGAGCAAAAAATATGGAATTTAGAAACAGGCAGTTAGCTAATGGTTTGACTATCGTTTCTGAAATTAACGACTCCGCCAAATCGGCAGCGGTAGGCTTCTTCGTCAAAACAGGCTCGCGTGACGAAAACAATAATATAAATGGTGCTTCACATTTTCTCGAACATATGCTGTTTAAAGGAACCGGTAAGTTAAATGCGTTCGAGGTAAATGAGGCTTTTGACAGAACCGGCGCAAAGTTCAACGCCTTTACAAGCGAGGAAAATACAGTCTTTTACGCTGCCGTCCTGCCTGAATATCTTCTCGAGGTTACAGGACTGTGGATTGAGTTGATGAGGCCGGCGCTGAGAAATGAAGATTTCGAAATCGAAAAGAACGTAATCAAAGAAGAAATCGCTATGTACAAGGACCTGCCGAATTACGATGTCCTTGAAAAGTGCAGGAGCCTGCATTTCGATGGTCATCCTTGTGGAAACAGTGTTCTGGGTACCGAAAAAAGTATTGACGATTTAACGGCCAACCAGATGCGGGATTACTTCGGCAGTCGTTATGTTCCCAATAATATGGTCTTGGCCTGCGCCGGCAGGCTTAAGTGGGAGCATTTCTGCCAAACAGTCGAAAATTCCTGCGGAAAATGGCAGCAGCACAAAGTTGAAAGAAATCTACAGCCCTGCGCAGGAAGCAAAAAGACAAAGCGGCTTGAAAAGTCAAGCCTGGCCAGAGAGCATATATGCCTGATGAGTCCGGCCGTATCTGCCGACGACCCTCGAAGATTTGCAGGTTCCCTGCTTAGCTCCATTATAGGTGATGATGTAGGCTCAAGATTCTTTTGGGAGCTTGTTGACAAGGCTCTGGCCGAGACCGCAACGATGCAGCTTAGCGCTATGGAAGGTACCGGAGTATTTTACAGCTATATACGCTGCGGCCAGGAAGGTGCCACTAAGGTGCTTGATATCGTAAAGCAGATATTTGGCCGTTTGCTGCACGAGGGCGTAAGCCAGGATGAGTTGACAAAAGCTAAAAATAAGGCGTTAAGTGCGCTGGTTATCAAAAATGAACTGCCGATGGGCCGGCTGGTTGATTTGGGGTTCAACTGGATATATCTTGGCAAATACCGTCCGATTGCGGACGATATCAACGCTATAAAGGCAGTTACCGTCGAAGAAGTAAATCGTCTGATTAAACAACTTAAGCCCGGCGATTTCACTCAATTCTCCATAGGCCCAGCGAAATAGTTGTTCAAGCTGTTGATGCTCAGTTGGAAAAAGCAAAAATCAATAGGTGTCAGTTCTGAAATTTTTTGTTGTAATGTACGAGCATAATTTAGTAGCATTTTGCACTTTACCAGAGGTTATGAGATTTTTATTGAAAGGTTGATAACAATGCCGGCAAAAGTTGATAAGGAAAAATGCACAGGGTGCGAGTCCTGTGTCGATGAATGTCCAAGCGATGCTATAAGTATGGTTGACGGCAAAGCAGCAGTGAACGCTGATACTTGTGTCGATTGCGGCGTTTGTGTTGACGCCTGCCCTGTAGAAGCAATCAGTATGGACTAAATTTTAGGCGGCCCCATCGTCTAGGCAGGTCCAGGACACCGGGTTTTCAACCCGGCAACAGGGGTTCGAATCCCCTTGGGGCTATTTGTGCATCGGCCAAGAATGCGGTTTGTAACGTGCCTTGGCCGTTTTTGTGTCTATGGTTGTCTATGGGAATCTCTTGTTTTCTGCACATTTTGTCCAAGCTGGTGGACAAGACAAAATTCCCGCAGTTCGGCAAGAAACTAATAGCCTTTTGTTCAGCTTCGTCAAAGGTTCGGGCATAAGTGTTAAATGTCAATCGGGGGTCTGAATGTCTTGCCAATTTCTGAACAACCTTTGGGGGAATATTACTGTTGGCAAGGAAAGATATATAGCTGTTGCGTAAGGAATGAAAGCATATCTCATTGCCGTCTTTGTCTATCGGGTCGATGCTTGCTGCCGCTAAATCCGCCCTGATTAGCTCTGCTGTATTAATCCACCTGCCAAACGATACAAAGACCCTGTCAGACAGCTTTGGCCTTGTAGCGGCTTTTAAGGCCGTTAAAAGACGTACTACAAATGGCGGTATGGGTTGCTTTGCCTCTTTGTCGTTTTTGGCGGCAGAAGCCTTTACTCGTACATAGGAAGTATCCGCTAACAGGTTGATATCGTCCCAAGCAAGGTTCAATAACTCTTTTCGTCTTAGCCCTGTAGTCCCTGCCAAAACATAAAGAACTGCCCGCTCCTGCCCTGTAGTTCTACCGACAAGGACGTTCTTTTCAAATGTGGTCTTGATTAAGTGAACAAATTGCTCAGGATTTAATACGCCTTTTGGTTCGGAATCTCTATCGGGTTTCCCCAGCTTTGCAATCGGGTTACGGATAATCCTCTGGTCTTGCTCTGCCCAGTTCAGGAATGTTGAAAGAGTTCCGAGATAATGGCCTCTGCTGGTGCTGCTATAACCGTCTTTTTTCATCTTGCCTAAATAAATCTCAACCGCTGATTTTGTAATATCCCTGAAATAATAAAACCTGCAATCAGAAACTATTCTTTTAAGTCTGTTTCGGGTACGAACAATATCGTCCTTTGAATTACCTTTGGCTTCGAGGATTTTAATATAATCGCTTATATGCTCTGTCAAAGGCTTTGTTATCTCTGCCCGCTGTCCATCAATTAAGCCCCAAGATACAAATTTTCTCAACAAACTATCCGGCAAAGTTTCAATCCACTGGTTAAGTTTTGTATCAGGCTCAAACCGTGCAATCCTGCAATTAACAATGGCTTCAATATTCCGTCCCAGCCCCTCAGACAACCGCTTATCAGCAAAGGCCGGTATCTTATGCCTAAGCTGGTTCTGGTCGGAAAAATCGCAATACCATTTAGCGGTTTTTCTTTTTTTGCCGTCCCTGCCCTTATATGTTGGTTTGAAAAGCCTCATTTCTTTGCCCTCGATTTTTTTGTGATTTTCTTTTTGCAAACTTCATAACCAAATAGCTTTAACAACTTATCTGCTGTACTAATCATACAATCACCACCCCTAACAATCCGATATAGCACAGTTTGGTCTATTCCCGTCCGCTTGCTGATTTGGTATCGGCTCAAGCCTTGCTTTTCAATACATTCTCGAATTATTTTGATGGTCGATTTCATAACTTGACTAACTTTAACATATAATTGGCATGTGTCAAGTACTCTTCTTCTTTTTGTTGTTTTTTTAATCTTTATTACCATACCTGCTCCAGAGCCAGAGGTGGCGCAGAAGCACCCTAATAAGATTTAGGATGCCTTCTGCTCCGTCGCCTTCGGCGGGCTTTAAGCACGGATTTGTTTCACCATTTTGGGCGTCCGTTCTGCCCGACTACCCAAACCCGATAGAGTCAAGCCTAATCAGCTTGCGGCAGATAGGGTGTTCGGTCTGCCGTCTTTATTTATTTCGGATGCCAATCTACTACGCCGTTGGCTTGTGCCGCCGTATTGCCCGCAAGCCAAACCGATACGGCACGGTCAAAATAGATTTTATGTTGCAAATTTAGTTTTCATAGACTGCCAAACTTTTCGGTGCGGACAGCCCGCCCGAATCCAACCCTCAATTTCAGACCGCAAATACAACCGCTTGCGGCAAAGTCCAGTTTGCAATGGAGCGAACTTGCCGCTCGAATCTAATCGGTAAAACTCTGCCCGTGATATGTTGAGCAGTACACAAATCTGTGGAATAGTAAGTAAAGCAGGCTCAATCTTTAGCTTTTCGGGGGATTGTTTATCGCTCATTGTGCCCCTCCTTGCTTGCGAGTTTTTTCCTTTGCAATCTGGCTGCCTCTTTTGCGAACGACATTGCCCGTTGTGGCTCACCTTCTTTTATTGCCTGTCGCAACTCAAGCCGAACTACTTTAAGGTATTCCTGCTCAACAATTGTCAGACCTTTTGTCTTATGTGTTATCGTGGCCATATACCTGTAGCGGTCTTGTTGCAAAAAAAACGCAGAGCGGGACTGCTAAAACGACTAAAGGATTGTGGCTGACGAAATTAAAAGAGAAAACTTTTTAGTGGTTTGTTGTAAATCTCTGTTGCAGTGTGCAACAATGCAACAAATTATTGAGGGTTTTCACCTTCATCGTTCGGCTCATTTTCGTATATGGCTTCGATGTCTCCTCTACTCTTATCATCTTTGGGCTGTTTCTTAAAGCCATTTGGGGGTTTAGGGTTAGCCAGAACTCCTCTTTTCTGCCACGCTTTTAGCCGAACGACTGTTGATTTGTGGCATCCCAGTAGCTTGCCGAGTTCCTCGGCAGTTTTGTTAGGCTCCTTTGCCAGTTCTTTTGCTGTTTGTCTTTCCCGTGTTTCTTTGAGCAGTTGCGGTGGTGTTTTTTTTCGTTTTCCCCCTCCTTTACTACCGCTGGCTGTTTTCTGCAACTGCTTCTTTTGCTGCAAATCCAAGTAAGTTTCCAAGTGTGCAATGATGTCGTCCCAAGATAAAGCTGTTGGGTCAGAAATACTACACATTTGTGTAAGAAATGACTTTATACGGGCAATTCTATACGAGCCAACCGCACGCTTTATAATCTCGAACTGGTCTTTCGTAAGGGGAATCCTTCGGGAAACACGAGGCCATTCACTGCTAAACATCACACTATTAGCAGTCTCTTGTCCCTGCTTAAAAGGAAACATAGGAAAGAAAGCTTGCTTCTTGACCTGTTCTGGAGTCTTTGATGAAAATTTCAACTTTCCATCACTGGTTATCGTAATGGAAATCGGTGCACGGTTCGTTTTTTCCGATTTGGCCATTTTCACCTGTCCTTTTCGGGTCAGCTCAAGCAGCAGGCAAGACAGGTGTAAAACCTTGCCGCTGCTCAAGCCACTTGGCCGGTAGCAAGCCGGTCGTCCCGATCAATTTTAGCTTATAAGCAATTTTACTGCATAATTGATAAATTGTTAAGTTTTTCCTCTATAGCTCTTGAGAGTTTTTAATTGATTTTCCCTCCCAAATCTGGTATAGATCACAAAAAGGCCGGTGCTTCCGGCAACAGGGGTCATCGCTTACGTATCTTTCGTAGGCTCTCGCGGGGACTTTTTTGAGGAGGAAGAGTGATGAGAAGTAAATCAGTTTTTGCGGTGGCCATAGTGCTGTTCAGTACGGCTTACGCAATGGCTACCTGGACCACTATCGACAAACCTGGGGCGACTGACACATTTATAAAAGGCATTGACGGTAGCAATCTTGTTGGTTACTACAAAAACACCTCTGGTAATTATCACGGTTTTCTCTATGACGGGACAAACTGGACCACTCTCGATGCGCCAGAGGCAACGACTCGGACAAGGATATATGACATTGACAGCATCAATATTGTTGGTGATTATGGGAACGCCTCTGGTGACCACGGTTTTCTCTACAATGGAATAGGCTGGCTTATTCTTGATGCACCTGGGGCGACTGGAACATATATAACTGGCATTGACGGTAGTAATCTTGTTGGCAATTACAATGACGCCTCTGGTGGTAGCCACGGTTTTCTCTATAATTATGGGACAACCTGGACCACCATCGATAAGCCTGGGGCAAATTACACACAGATAGTTGGCATTGACGGCAGCAATCTTGTTGGTTATTACTATAATGACAACTATAGTGACGACCCTGGTTACCACAACTTTATTTATAATAATGGGAGTTGGATTATTCTTGATGATGTGCCTGGGGCGAATCACACCAATATAAAGGGCATTGACGGCAGCAATCTTGTTGGTTACTACAGTGACGTCTCTGATGGCCACAGCTTTATTTATGCCATACCCGAACCATCCACACTCTTATTGCTCGGCCTCAGTGCGGTGATGGCGAGAAGGAAAGAATAAAGTTTGCTTTTATGAATCTTTCGGTAAAATAATTACAAATGATAGGATTTTAAGGGGCTTATTATGTGCGATGTGAAAAACAAATGTCAACATCCAGAGAAGCTGAAAGAAAAGCCGGAATAATGTTCACCAGAACAGATAGCAGAGTGCCACGGGGAAACTAAAGAACCTCCCTGCATCGGTGAGTCTGAAAACAAGATACAGTAAGGTACTCTGCCCAATAGCAGCACACATACCTCCTGAAGATAATGGAGCAAGTTTTGCTATAAAGGGCCAGTGATTTAGTTGCATCTGGTCAATATACTCCTTAATATTATTGTAGATATGGATTTGGATTATGATTTACCGCACTTACGGCTCAACCGATATTAAAGTCTCAGCTATAGGTTTTGGCGGGATGAGGTTCGAAGAGCTGGACGACGTTGATACTTGCGCCGCATTGGTTAAAGCTGCCTATGATAAGGGTGTCAATTATTTCGACACCGCTCCAGGCTACAACAAATCTGAAGAGTCATTCGGTATCGCCTTCAAGCATATGAACAAGACCAGAAGTCATAAACCATTTTATGTCTCCACCAAGAGTTCCAAATCCGAATCAACAGAAATCCGGCGAGATATTGAAACCTCGCTTAAAAAAATGAATCTCGACTATATTGATTTTTACCATTGCTGGTGTATTATTACGTTCGATGTTTACCAGACTCGAAAGGCCAAAGGCGTCCTGGACGAGTTCGAGAAATTGAAAGCCGAAGGCCTGGTCAGGCACATCTGTGTTTCTACACATATGACCGGAACAGATATCGAGAAAATGCTGCAGGATTACCCATTCGAGGGGGTTTTACTGGGCTATTCGGCTATGAACTTTGCCTATCGCGAGGCGGCATTGGATGCAGCCGAGAGACTCAACCGCACAGTTGTGGTAATGAATCCCCTTGGTGGAGGCGTTATCCCCCAGCACCCCAACCGATTCGGTTTCCTAAAGACCCATCAGGGTGAGACCGTTGTCAAGGGTGCTTTGAGGTTTTTAATCAACGACCCACGTATCACAGTTACTCTTGTCGGACTCAGTAACCAGCGACAGCTCCATGAAGCCATCAGTGCGGTCGAAGGATTCCAGCCGATTCGGCCTGAGACTATTCAGAAAATACGTTCCAGTTTACAGAAATCCTTCAGCGAGCTTTGCACCTGTTGCCAATACTGCGACAATTGTCCCCAGGGCATACCAATACCTAAATTAATGGACGCCTACAATTTTCACATGCTCAACAGCAAGCCCGTGGATATGATTAATCGATTACGCTTTCACTGGGGGATTGAGCTACAGGATGATTGTCTGCGAAAATGCACCGAATGCGGCTTATGCGAAGAGACCTGTACGCAGAAGCTGCCCATTCGCGAAAGGTTAAAATTTATCAGCAAAGAAGTCGACAAATTCCTCGCTGCCGGCCGGAGTTGAGACGGTAGAATATTATTCCTGCAGCTTTGCCCGAGTTAATCGAGGACAATCTCGTCAAAAATATTTTAGCCTAATGATTTATTTGGCTTAATATTATTTGAGTAGCTGGTAGATTTTTTATAACTGTAATAGCGGTAAAGTCAAAATAATTATTTCCTAATGTGCAAGCCCAGAAGAACCTCACAGAATAGCGATTAAAGTTACTCTATGCTTGTAGAATGGCCGAACTGCTCTTAACCTGGATTTCCCATATAAAAGTAGCGCATCCAACGCTAATTTGATAGTATAGAGCCTGCGGAATAGATTTAATAGAGTTTAGGCCATTAAAAAAGTAGAACCCAATGGGTGAAACCCGCAAGGACGCTTTGAGACTCAAGCGAAGACTATTGGGGCCCGCCCTTCGGCAACCTGAAAAACGACTGGTGAACATGGATTAAAGAAGGCCTCATCGACACACGCATACTAAGAACATGGATGGCCGGCGGCTGCGGGGCTTACGATTTCGGCAAGGAAGGATACCTTACATGGGGTGACAAAAATGTCGGCGTTACTCCGTACAGCAAAATAAGAGAGGTCATAAAAGAAAACGCCGACAAAGTAACCCTTATCAGCCGGGCAAGAACATATATCGAAGGCGTTGATGGATACTACGACTCCGTCAACCGAGACAGTTCATATCCCAAAAACCAGCGAAAACGTCAGCTCCAGTACAACCTCAACGCCTTCGGATATATAGGCTTCATTCAGCAGGACTTTGAAAACTATAGGCCCTTGGAAGAAAAAGGCCTGCTCGATTTCAACACAGACAAAAAACGGTTCGCAATAGGTGATGGCAGGTATTATGCCTCGAAAAACACCTCACCCGGCCTGGCGAGCTTCTTCACCGAAGACACTGCCACCGGCCCCGCACTCATAGACGTCCCGGCAAGCCCTCTTGTCTACGGCACAGTCGCATATATGGACAAAGACTCGATACCGCTCAAGATATACCGCCGCTCAGGCAGAGACTGGCCCGACGAAAAAATAACCTCAGGCACGGTGAAAATATCGCTCGATATATACAGAAAGCTGGACTCGGCATTTGTAATTAAAGCCAGCGGCGCAGATAGCAATCCGCAGATAATGTTTGACCCACAGGGCCGACTAAACGTTATGGAAAATGGAAAATGGCTGCAGAAAAATTTGAGCATAACTGACAATACGTGGACAAAACTGTTCGTAGAAATAAACTTTAATACCGAAAAATATATCGTAACTACTGACAGCGATCCCGAAAATCCCGTTGCATTGTCTTTCGATAAAGAAAATATCGCTTTGGATGGCCTAACTATAAAAAGCCTTAAAGCAGACTTCTGCCTCGACAACATAAACATGACTTGGTCATGGTAGCTTTTATCAAAAATGGATGAGTTGAGTCTGATATGCTACGATTGGGATTTGAGGGAATTTTTTTGTGGATTTTGGGAAAAAGGTGACAAAAGGAAAATCTATGGGATCGGTAATCACAATACCAGCTCTTGGTGATAAATATATTTACCTTTATCTTTACGGCATATCCGTCACTCATTCAAACCCCTTTCCTAAACCAAAAAACAAGGCTCGATTATGACACTTTGCTACCACAGTCGCTACAGCATTGGGGATTGCCAAGGTGATTGCAGAGACTTGATATTAAAAACGTTCCTGAGGGTTTTCACCTTCGATGATCCCAGCGATAAGGACTATAAATGGTACAATCGCCGCCCCACAGAGAATGGTATCATAACTACCGCTCCAATCTCGAACAGAAGAATAAATAACGGGCCCAACGGCAGTCATAAACACCAAAATAGACTTGTTCAAACCGTTGATCGCGCCCAGATGCTCCCTTCCGAAAAATCTCGGACAGACTACCGTAAGCAGTGGAATAAACATGCCGCCGGAAATACCATAACCCCCGACAAACATTATCTGCCCTATTGCCGAACTAATAGTTAATGTCCCTACCGCGGCCAACGACTGAAAAATCATCATGACTACCAGCAGCCACTTCATCCCTATTCGGTCACTGGCCCAGCCACCTGCAAGTGTCGCAAACACACTGGTAACTGCCAGAGGAACAAACAACCAGTATGCTTCTGATCGGCTAAGACCTTCTTCCGATGCCAGTGAAGTGATATGGAAAGTTATCGCCGTCATAAAAAGTCCTTGCAATCCTATAGCGATACTAAAAACCCAGAATGCCGGTTCTTTTATAGCCTCCCAAGGGGTGAATTCTTTGACGGTTTCGGCTGTTCGCTCGGCCATTTTACGATGCCATTGTTCATCATGATCGCCGTCCATTTCCAGCCCACAACCTTCCGGGTTATCACGATAGAAAATCCATGCGAAAACACTCATTCCTATACCTATTATTACCGCAAGCGCCAGACATGCACCGTGCCATTCAAATACGTTGACAAGCATATTTAAAAATCTCGGCGCGGCATTAAAACCAAACCCTATAAACACCCCTAAGATCGCCGATGCCAGTCCACGGTGATGGTTGAACCACTTACCTATCATCACCTGTGAGACCATCCCTAGCATTCCCTGACCAAAGAATCTAATCGCCAGAAAACAAATCACCATCACCACAAATACAAAAAATGTCGAACCAGCAGAGCCCAACTCTGCCAACTGATCACAATGAGCTAATCCGAGCAAGCTCACTCCCAACCCCACTGCTGCTAATACTCCTATTAAACGTGCACCAAATCTGTCCAGCATTGAACCTGCCAACGGCAAAAGAAGACTTGATGCTATGGTTCCCACCATATAAGCTGATGAAAGCTGAGTTCTGCTCAGTTTCAACGACTCAATAAGGAAATCGGTGAATACCCCAACACCGATTGTCTGGCCCGGAATACTTGCAAAGGCCCCGATCACCGACGCGAACACTACAACCCAGCCGTAGAAAAAGGGCCATTTTGCCGGTGAAAACGGCACATTATTCCATCTTGATTGTATTTTCTTATAACTCACGACAAACGCTTATAAGCATTATTTGCTTTTTTGCAAGGTTAATAGAAGTGCCTGTATAATTTTTATTATAGGCAGAGAAAATCAGAACCGATATGTGTCAAAATTTTTTGATTATTTAGCCAGAAACCGAGCTCTTTGTTTTGTTGGCAAGATATACCATCTAAGAGTAGAATTACAATTTCGATATTATATGGAAAATTCTTGTGGTTATTGACAGTAACTATACCTTTCTACATCTATTATTTCTGAAAGCTGTTTGGTAATGTCTGATTTTGGTGATAGGATTTGGTGCACAATCTTATTGTTTAAGATGTATGGATATATTCATCTCATCGAGCATAACCTCTAATCTGCTACTTTTGGCCTTTTGTTGGAAGGTTACAATTACCGCTTCGTCTTCGATAATTTTGCTCTATTTCTCTAAAAGGTCGAAAAGTCTCTAAGTAGGTATATCAGGTATGTCTGACAAGTCCCGTTTTTCAAACTCATCTTTGATAGCTTGCAGCTTTTCCACGAACAGTTCTATTTGTTTCCGCTTGTTAAGGTAATATTTTTCTTGCAGGGCTTCCAATTCTATAGCTTTAAGGTTTGCTAAAAACTCTGTTCCTTGTGTACACACGTAAAAGCATCCGAAAATCGTTTGAAGCCCAAAAATAAAGACTCAAAAGAACCTTTTGCCAAGGTCTGCACAGAAACAGTAAATGGAAGAAGTCCGGGGTGTAAAAATCTGTTCTTTGGTGTAAATATGTAACAAAATCTCCTCAGAAACGGAAATCCTTGACTGTTTGAGTTGATTTATGTAAAAATATTGAAGTCGAAAGGAGAAAGGTCACTATGGTTTATTCTACTATTAGAAGAAATGGATTCACAATGAAACGACGAAGTTTTTTAAAATACACAGGATTAAACGCTATAGGTTTAACATTGCACAATTATGATAAATTGACAGGAACAGCTTTGGCTGCAAGCGTTGTAAAGGAACGCAACTCGAAACTGAAAGTGGCAGCCTGTCGGTTTGAAACTGAAGTTGAGGTGGGGGCGCCAACATATGGACAAACTGGTTCGTTGGTGCAAAACATTGCTGGGCCACTTAAGACTACCGTGCTTCTAATAGAGGATGGCAGTCAAAGGCTTTGTCTGGTTGCATCAGATTTTTCTATTGATAGTCAAACTACCGCGCCTTTTCTTCGCAAGGAAGCTGCGAAAATGCTGGTGCTTGATGACTCCCGTATTTTGATGTTTTCATCTCATAATCACAGCGTGGCGCGATTTGCCGAGGGAGAGCTCCGGAGCTTCCAAGGGTATGGCAAAAAAAACGAGGAAACGCCAAAAATGGAACTGCTTCCGTTTGGCAAACGCTTTGTGGAGTCACTGAGACAGCATCTTCGCAAGCTGCCCGACGCCCTTGAACCAGCCACGATTCTTTGGGCGCAAGGCCAAGAGGGGCGTATTACCTACAACCGCAAAGGGCGGCGTGCGGACGGCTCGACTTACTTTATGCGGGAAGAAGACCGCAAGTTGGTCGGTGAGGACTTTAACGGTGATATTGACCGTGAAGTGCCAGTGGTAGTGTTTCAGGGGAAAAATGGAAAGCCGATTGCCGCTCTGTTGCAGTTTACCGGCCATCCAGTTACAAGTTATCGTCCTGAGAAATTAACAATCTTCGGCGATTATCCCTCCGTGGCCGCAGATATACTGGGACAAGCTTTAGGAAAAGGTGGACAAGCGATTCCTGTTGCTTTTTTGCAGGGATGCGCCGGAGACGTCAACTCCAAAGAAATGTTTGCAGGGGGTGTGTCGCGAGCACAAAAGTTCGGCGAAATGTTGGGACAAAGTGCGATCGATGCGCTGGCTAACCTCAAGCCGTCGCATCTGGACAGTATGGATTATACGGAGCAAAAAGTCGCCATACCCTTGGCACCACTGCCTGGCAGGGATTTAATTTTAGCTGAAATCAATGAGATGAAGGATTTTATTCGACGAGCACAGACGGGTGATGAAGATACACTCTCCTGCGTCGGACTGAATTTCCCGCGTGCGCTTTCTCCCAAATATCGCAGCGCTTTGGTCAATACACCTTTGGGGTGGAACAAATGGGCATTAGATATTTATGAACAGGGGAGACAAGATACGATTATGCGCTCACTTGATGTGCCTGTTTATGTGCTGAGGCTGGGCGATGTGGCGGTGATCGGGATGCCGTTTGAACCGTTTCAGGGTATTGGACGACAAATACGCGCACAATCGCCGTATCCGTTGACCATCCCTTGTGGGTATGTAAATGGCTCACATGCTTATGTAACGGATTCAGCCAACACCGGCGACCGGGAATATATGAGCGCATTTTATCGTTATACTCGGTTTCGCCCTCCGTTTGCCAAGCCGGCCGGTGATGTAGTTGCCGACCGTGCCATCAAGATACTCCAGGGTTATATGGAGAAACAAAGTGGATAAAAAACCTTGGTTTGAAATCGGCCCCAATGCGCAAATCGATGATGGAGCTGTCCTCGGGTATCGCTTTGAAAGAGATTCTCAACCGCTGCGTATTGGTTCTCATGCCATCATTCGCTCCGGCGCTATCCTGTATACTAACACGACCATCGGCAACCGTTTTTCATGCGGACACATGGCACTGCTTCGCGGCGGCATCTCGATCGGCAACCGTGTGGTCGTGCATCATAAAGTGACACTGGAGGGGAATTTGACCATCGGCTCTGGGGTCAAAATTATGGCCCACGTTTATATTCCAAGCCGTACCCATATCGGGAACTTAGTATTTATAGGTCCGAATACCACTATTCTTAACGACAAACAACCTCAGCGCACAGAGCATCGGATAGGGATGGATGGCGTAACAATAGAGAATCATGTGACCATTGGAGGCGGGGTGACCATCTGCCCTGGCGTGACTATTGGGGCTCGCTCGTTTGTGGCAGCGGGTGCTGTGATTACAAAAGATGTTCCGCCTGATGTCTTGGCAGTTGGCGTTCCGGCAAGGTTTCAACCGCTTCCAAAGACATTTGCTCATGGCAATCTCCCGGAGCTTATGCTTCCGCAGACGGATTTGTTCGGATCCAAGGTGGATGAATCCTGGCGGGATGAAGAGGAGTGGCATGTTTAATTCCAATTGGAATAAGTAAATCGCCCACAAAAGGAAAATCTATGGGATCGGTAATCACAATACCAGCCCTTGGTGATAACTATATTTACCTTTATCTTTACGATAAGAACAACACCTTTGTGGTAGACCCGGGCGATTCCGACTTAAGGGTAGTTATATAGCCTATTTTTTAAAATCTGCCATCCAGATATTAAAGCCGTTAGCCCATCAATAGTTATTTCTTGTAAGCGATTAAGAAACATATGGTTATGTCGTAAGCAATTTTGAAGTCCGTGTCCTTGACACCATAATGGTACTATTTCGCCCGATTCTCTACCCATTTTCCCGCTTGATTCGCACCCCTATATTTACGATACAATAATTATATGAAAAAGGTGTGGACATATAAACGAAAAAATGTAATGGGCTGGTGGGTTGGATGGTACGAAAGCGGTAAGCGCAAATCGAAAGCCTTACCATCTAAAGAACTGGCTGAACATTATAAGCAGATCAAGTATTCTCAATTGAACTCTGATGTTTTTACAGGCACTATATCAGTCGGATGGGAACAAATGGTTTCTGAGTACGCTGAAGCAAAAAAGATTCAAGGTGTCACCGAAGGAACTCTTTACGAGCATGTTCTATCATTAAGAAATTTTGAACGACTTGAAGGCAAGTGTACTTCTAAGCAAATCACTCAAAATGTTATCGATGATTTCGTTCTTAAAAGAAGTCCTGAGGTAAAGCGTGCTACTCTCAACAAGGATCTTAGGAATATTAAAACATTTATATACTGGTGTAGGAAGAACAGGTATCTTAATGGCCAATTAGAAATTAAAGAGCTAAAGCTAGAGGAAAGACCGGTCAAGTCATTGAATGATAGTCAAGTAAAAAGTCTACTAAAAGCTTCAAAGAAACATCCTGCAATGCAAATAAGGATTTTATTGGCATTGGGAACTGGACTTCGGCGTGGAGATATAGAATCTCTTAAAATAAGCGACATTGATTTTGAAAACAATTGTATCTGCACCTCAAGTAAGAAAACAAAAAAGTGCATGCCTTCACGACCTGTATCTGCAGAAATTATGTCCTATCTTTCCAAATATGTTTCCGACCTTGATGTTAACCAGAAGAAATTGTTTCGTACTAAATTCAACTATCGACAATGGCGTAAGATTTGTAAGAAGGCTGGTCTGCCTGATTTAAAGTTTCATGATATGCGTAAAACATTTGCATCACTTCTTGCCCAAAACGGTGTTTCAACAGCAGTGACGCAAAGACTTCTGGAACACTCATCTCCTAATCTTACCAACAAAATATATACAAATGTTGATCCCGTTTTACGATATGCAGTAGAGAAAATACAAATTAAAAATTGGTTTTAAGTGGTTAAAATTTCACATAGGCTTGTTCTGTTATAATATAACTTCAATTTATTTAATGACTTACAAGCTGCTGAATTTTATTAACAACACCTATATTCCATGCGGAAATTAGGACTTGTTTGATTTTTTTATTAACTTGCTGTAGAATAAAGAGTTAAGTTTAAGTTATATAAAATTAGCTATAAAAGATGTAAAATTGAAGAGGGTGTTATGAAAAGAAAGCATTTGTTCTTGACGGCAGCAATTCTAATTTTAATCACAGGTATTTGTTCAGCAGATGTCTGGAAATATGAGAAGGTTATCAATAGCCGAAGCTTTTCCCGGCTCGGAAGAAACGCGATCGCGGTAGATAATTCGGGCAGGGCGCATATTTGTTATTATGGTACTAGCGGTTCATCGGGAGGCTTGTTTCACTGCCGGCAGGATGCAGCAGGGTGGAAATTTGAGCGTCTTGAACAGTTGCTCGGTACGAACTCGGCGATCGTCATAGAGGACGGCGATAATCTTATAATGCAACACAACAGATTTGCACAAGGAAATAATGGTGTATACAGCGTCGAAGAAATAGACCCTTATCCCTCGGATTATCTGCGCAATCCGGATATTGCGGTGGACAGCAGCGGAGCGATACACGCGGTTTGCTTCGGGGAGGATTATCCGTATGTCCCTTTATATTATGTCACTAACGCAGGGGGCAGCTGGCAGGTCGAGCAGGTATGCAATGCTAACGACTACGTGGAAAAAAGTACGGCAATTGCGATTGATTCTATGGGCAGGCCCCACATAAGCGTGCAGGTACCGGATGGAGAGACGCTGCACGTGGAGCATCATTATTATGATGGCAGCAACTGGCAGGTCGAGCAGGTTAAAGATACTCATGATACCGATGGTACGGATATTTTTATCGACGGTGCGGACAATGTGTACATAGTATTTACCAACAAGACCGGGGGTTGGAGCTTGAATTATGCGGATAATTCCACGGGCAGTTGGCGAGAGCAGGAAATTGTTTCCGATTCGAACGACGACTTTCGGTATTTCAACCCGAGGCTGACCATTGATCCCTGCGGGGTAGTGCATACATTTTATACTCGTGCTCAGGCGCCGAGCGGTTACTACTATTACATTCCGAGCGAAGTTTATCACTGCTATGGGCAATGGGGCAACTGGTCGAGTGAGCTGGTAGCGGATTGCCATAGTATAGGAGATGTCAGTCTTGCTACGGACGCCAACGGGATAATGCATTTGGCGATTATGGAGCGTGGAATTTCTTCTAATAGCTATTATGATAATTACATTCTTAAGCATGCCAGAGGGCAGACAGGCAGCTGGCAAGTGAGTAAGGTTGATGATAACATGCGGGTAGATTATTCCAGCTGGATAGAGCTTGACAGCGGCGATAATCCTAAGATTTTGGTTGGAGAAAATATCCGTAATGAGCTGATTTTTGCAGACAGGACCGGCGATGATGACTGGAGTTTGGAGCAGGTTCCCACAAGCAGAATGCTTTATGATATTGGTTGGTATAGTGGCGCCAATTACAGGATGGACCTGGATAGCGATGATAATGTTCATATTACATATCAGGGCTGGTCTGATGATGACCCTTATGGTGATGGAGTTGGATATGTAAGTAATGCTGCAGGCAATTGGGTGGACGATTATAATACTATTATGTGGTGTCATATGCCTGAGATAGCGGCCAATTCCGCCGGCGATGTAAAACTGACCACTTATTCAAATCATTACGATTATGTATCAACGCTTTTTTATAATGAACCGGTGTCAAACTGGGATTATGGAATTTTAGATATAGCATCGGATGTGAATGGTTTTTGCCATGAAGATTATGTCTGGGCGGATATGGAATGTGATGACTGGGGCGGGTATCATATTGCATATGTGTTCGGCGGTGATAATGGAAGTGATAATCATCTCAGGTACGATATGAAATATGGCTATAGCTCGGGTGCCGGGAGCTTTGCGGTTGAGACGATAGCGGAAGATGTGGGTGCTCCTTCCTCGTTTTATATGGAGACAAATGATGCAAGACCCATGCTGGCGGTGGATGGGTATGGGAAAGTTCATATTGCCTGGGTCGATACCGAAACGGATGTTGTCAAGTATGCTACTGACGCGACGGGCAGCTGGCAGGTGGAAGATGTGAATGTGCCGGGGCAGATGTTTGATAAATGGCTCGATATCGCGGCTGATTCGCATGGCCAGCCCTATATTGTGCTGAAACCTCACGATGATGAGAAGGTTTTGATGGCCTCGAAAATCATGGGGATTTGGCAAATTCAGGACGTGACGGAAAATCTTGAGATTGGTGGCTATCCTGATACTATCAAAAGGCCCGCGATACAGATCGATTCGCAGGATAAGGTGCATTTGAGCTTCAGGTTTTATATTGATTATGAGAGCGGAATATATTATGCGACTAATGCTGTTGTCACGCCGGTTGTTTCGGTTGATCCAAACTTGATCCATTTCACCGCGATAGAGGGGGGCAGCGTTGATGAGCCGCTGGAGATACGCAATACGGGCACGGGTGATCTTCATGTGAGTTCAATTGAGATAGTCGGTCCCGACGCAGATAAGTTCAGCGTTTCGACTTCCGGGATGGCATTGCCGCCGGGAGGGTTGGCGGTGCGGAACGTTTCATTTTCATCGGCGGTGAAGGGAAGTTACGAGGCGGTTTTGAAGGTGAACAGCGATGACAATCAAAGGCCTGAGGTTAATGTTTCGCTGATGGCGAGTTGCCTAATGGTCCCGACGGGGGAACTTTTTACCAAGTACAACTATTATGACCTGGGCGAGGTTGTGGTGGGCCAGTTGGGTGATGAAGTGACAGTGCGGATACAGAACACGGGCAATGTGTCAATGTCGGTTGGTTATGGTATCAGCGATGCGAACGATTTCAAATGCACGCGGTTTGTTTCTCCAGTAACATTGGGGGCTGGCGAATCGCTTTATATCGATGTGTGGTTTACACCCGGGTCGGTCGGGTACAAGAATTGCGTGCTGTATGTTTCTGGTGGTTCGGGTATGTATACTTCATCATTAGAAGTTGCTTTTACCGGTGTGGGAGTACCTGTGCCTGTTCCAGGTATTTCGATCCAAGCTGACAGTAATGAGCTTGAGGCGATTTTGCCTGGTGGCCAGGAAACTGTAGATATATATATTAAAAATATTGGCGATGCCGATCTGACAATAAGTGATTTGCAGGTAAGTAATACAACTCAATTTACAACCGATCCCAATGCGGGGAAGAATCCGTTGGGGACAACTTTGCCCGTTACATTGTTACCTGGTGAAAGCCGAAGCATAGTTATGGCATTTAACGCATCAATACTTGGTGAATACACAAATGAGCTTGATATAACCAGTAATGACCCGGAGCAAAAGCACGCTATAACAACTTTTTTGGGGAAAGCTGTTCCATGGAATAAATGCGACTTTAACCTTGATAAAATTATTGATTTTGAAGATTTTGCAACTTTAGCGAAGGATTGGTTGGCAAAGCCTGACATAAATCCATATCCAGGAGACGTTGTTCCTGAAGAACCGGATGGCTTAGTAAATATGCTCGATTTGGAATACTTCGTTAATCAATGGCTGCTTACGAAAGAAATTTTTTAAAAAACCAGATATAGAATAAGGTAACTGCAACTATGCTTATTTTTCACAGAGGTGTTCGTTTCACTTACCTCAGAATTATGGCGAAAAGACAATGAAAAGTGCCAGAACTTTGATATTAGTTGTCCTCTCAGTTTGCTTTATTAAATCGGCACACGCCGGTCAGTATCGCTATACACTTGAAGCAAAAGATTTTGAGTTTATCTATAACAAAGATGGCTCACAGGAAATCCATATGGATGATTTTGGCCAACTACTCGATCCGGGCAAGCCGAAACTACCTTCAAGAATTTTTCACATTGAGATACCTGCAGGGATGAAAGTCAATTCAGTCAATGTTATCAAAAGCAAGCCAATCGTAATGGAAGGTACTTATAATATTACACCTGCTCCAATGGTTCTTTCGACAAGTTACTCGCAAGAGAAAATCGCAAAAATAAAATCCGAATATGAGAAGATACGTAAATCCGCATTCGCCAGTAACAGTGAATACCCGGTAAAAGCAGGACACTTTGTTGCCCAGGGAGCATATCGCAAACACAACTTGTGTCAAGTCCGCTATAGCCCATTTTCTTACAAGCCAAAGAGCGGAAAACTTTTTTTCTATCCTTCCATAGATGTTCATATCACATATCAGGGTTCTCAAAAACTTTTCGATGAGGCTGCCTTGATGGCTGGAGATAATTGTGCTTCTGCGGAAGTATTGGCCAGAGAGATTATTGTAAACTACGATGAGTTCAAAGCCCAACAATCTGCTGGTGATGAAAATATAATAACTTCAGATTCAGGCAGCCCTGATGCGAATGAAGGTTTTGTAATTATAACAACATATGCTCTTCAAAATAGCGTAAAGCTTATTGAACAAATGGAGAGAGCTAAGGGAAGAGAGGTATATACTGCAACGGTAGAAATTATAGACGCACTTTCCTATGGCGTTGACTTGGCAGAAAAAATACGTAATTACCTTCGTTCAAGACTAGCAATCTGGAATATATCATACGTAATGTTTGTTGGTCATATGGATGATGTTCCTATGCGTTACACTCATCCTAATCCTTACGGTGGTTGGGATCTTGAAGATTATGTACCCACTGACTACTACTATGCTGAGTTAACGTTACCCGATGAAGATTCATGGCGGAAGGGTGGAGACGTTGATCCTTGCGGTGTTTATATATATGGATCTGGTTTTGATTCTCCTTTGTTCTTTCCTGCTGAAGTATCTGTTGGACGTATTCCAATAAGCGAACCGAATACTGTAGAACAGATTTGCTCGAATATACTCCAATTCAGTATGAATGATGATCCGAATTATAAGTTGAATTATCTGATGTCCGGTGCCTTTTCAGATGCTGAAACGGATAAAGCCGTTATGATGGAATATATCATCAATAATGAGCTTGATCCGTGTAATCCGCCAACTCGCATATATGAACAGGATCCCTGTTGCTGGGATTCTAATTATTACAGTGAATATGATATGAGCAGATATATTACCCGTGAAATCTGGGGCAATGACTATGATGATGGCCCTTTCGGATACGTTACTCTTGCCGGCCATGGCGGCCCTTCAGGCGTTTATTTTAAAGCGTATCATCCGATTTGCGACTCTGATTATTTCTTTAGTGCTTTAGAAGACTGGTCATATCTCGAAAGCACATACCCGTCCATTGTTTATTCAACTGGCTGTTCTACAGCGTCACCAGAATCTATTGATAATATGCCTAATACACTTCTTGAAAAGCTTAAAGCCGTGGCATACATAGGTTTCACACGTCCAAGTTGTTATTCATGGGGCTGGTCACAACCTTCTGATGGTTTGTCACAAACTATGGAATATTTATTTAGTCAAGGTTCAATCAGTTATCAAAACCCTCGAATATCGATTGGAGAAGCTCATAAAAGAACATTGATAGAAATGCACGATAATTATGATACAGGTCTTTGCCTTTTGGAAAATACATTCGGTTTTACTTTACATGGAAATCCTGATTTGGAGATACTGGAATCCGGTATTGACTGGCAATTTAACCTCCCAGAACTAACTTATAGTACATCAGTTAACTGGGATTACTCTATTGTGCCCCGTTCTGATCTTACACAGTCATCCGACAATTGCCAAATCAGCTCAACGCTGCCTGGCAGCTCCAGCGATACATACTTTAATTATGCATGGCAAAATTGTGGTCAGACAGAAGCTTTATCACACGCAGTAAAGGTCTTTCTCGATGATAAAATGCTCTTCGAGACTTCAGTATTAACTTTGGACAGTAACGAATATCATTATGTCTTAAATGCACAGAATCCTGAAACTATAACTGGTGGACGGCACACATTGTGGTATCAAATTGATGCTGACCATGAAGTTTTTGAAAGTGATGAAAACAATAATACATGGGGAGCTCAATTTGTGTGGGAGCCGATGCATTTGGCGAATGAGACTGTATTAGAGTATAATGCTCCTCCTCTTGCAAGTGCCCCAAGCGCTATCGACTCCAACGAATCGAACTGGGATGGATTCTCATTTGATCTTTGGGGTCAATATCCATCTGAAGGAAAAGCATGGTCTGCAATTAGCGTTTTGGACGTTGACGGAGCTTCCTATGGTCTTAACATCTGGGAAATAGGCAATTATACAGGCAGTGAAAAAGGCTTCGATGGTCTAGGTCTTTTGGGTTCCCAGGGAGATAGGTTTGCGCTCCTTAATGGGCATAATATGCCGTTAGGACAATATTATACCGGAGTCAACAGATTATCAAGTTATGATAACGAAAACTATCGTATAGAACATAGCGAAAGCACACTTTTATGCCCTTGCGAAAATGGGCCATTTACAATGGAAAGTGATGATTCCGTAGATATATATGAAATTGAAATAACTGATTCAGGAACTTATCAATTTGTTTTGGATCAGTTAACCGGCACTTGTGATTTGGCACTTAAACTCTATTCTCCGGATGTCAACTATTGTTTATGGAGTGATGATATTGCCCATATCAACAATGGAGGAGATGGTGAAGATGAAGTTTTGAACACATCTATATCAGTTACAGGTTCCTATGCTTTAGTTGTCTGTAAAGATTCTGGTACAGATTGGGATAAAACCTGCACTTATAGTATTTCTTTCTATAAACAAATCAATCCTGATGTACCTTCTAATCCAACACCTCCTGATGATGCTGCGGGGATACGGCCATGGGTTAACTTGCAGTGGTCTGACTGTGAATGGGCCTGCAGCTATGATGTCTACCTTCAGAAGAACAGCGAACCATTTGAATTGTTAGGCAGTACATCGGATGCATCTTTATATGCGACTTTGAGTCACAGTAGTAATTACGCCTGGTATGTTGTAGCACAAAATCCCGCTGGATATTCTTCCCAGAGTCCCACCTGGACTTTTTCTACAACGAGCGCTCCTGACATTACTATAAAACGTCCTAATGGCGGGGAAGTTGCGGTTATCGGTGAACCCTTCAACAATAATATTGCATGGACATCAAATACGGGCACTAATGTTAAAATCGATCTTATACGGGATGGGGTGCCTGAAACCATTGAATCCAGTACTGCCAATGACGGATTCTATGAATGGACAGTAACAGGCCCAGCAGCAACTAATTGCCGTATCACAATTGGAGTCTTGCCATTAAGTAACCCTTCTGATACCAGTGATGCAGACTTTAGTATTGTAGAACAATCAGTACAGATATCGTCTCCAAATGGCGGTGAGATACTAGCAGCAGGCGTCCCGACAGAAATTATATGGAATCCTGTTGGAGGTGCTTCGGAATATGTTGTCATCAAATTTAGTGATGATAACGGCTCCTCATGGTTAAATATCGTAGCAATGACGGAAAATGACGGCAGTTTTATGTGGACACCGACAATCGTTTCTGACCAGTGTCTCATTCAAGTCATCCGGCGTGATAACGCTTCTATTTATGATATCAGCGACGCTGTTTTCTATGTTGTACAAAGATCAATTCTCGTAAAGATTCCAAACGGGCAGGAAAATTGGAGAGTTGGTACCTATGAAGGGATAGAATGGAAAACATATAATCTAACAGGAAATTTGAAGATTGATATTAGCTCTGATTATGGAGCAAACTGGACAACACTTGCATCCAGTACTACCGATGACGGACATTTTGATTGGCAAGTTGATGATACATTTGTTTCAGACAGGCAAAATCTTATAAAGATAAGTTCTCTGGATTTTCCAGGTTTAGAAGATACTTCTGACCAGCCGTTTACAATATATTCATGCCCGCTAAATTGTGATTTAACTGATGATTGCTGTGTGGATATTAACGATTTTTCTGAATTTGTGAATCAGTGGCTAAGCTATGGTAATCCCAGTGATTGCCAATACAGTGCTAATTTTACAGGTGATGATTGCGAAGTTACCTTTGAGGACTTTGCTATGCTTGCTTCAGAATGGTTACAATGTGAATAGTTAATTTTTTCTTTTTTAGAATATAAATGTAATAAGCTTAATCTGGATCAATTTAAGTAAAAGAATAAATCGTATTATAATTTTTTAAATGATGACTTTAATTGAATGCCTTCACCATTTACCTACTTAGGAGGTGATGAAATATGAAAAAACAACTAATTATTTATTCAGTCTCGTTAATAGCGATGATAATATCTTACTCGACTTATGCCGTGGATAGTGATGGGGATGGTATTTCTGATCCGAACGATAATTGCTGGTACGTGATTAATCCCGATCAGACTGATAGTAACAATGATTGTCCTGAAAAACCATTTATGACTGATCCTTCATGCGGAAATGCTTGTGATGGTTACTGTGAACATTTTTTATTAGGAGATATCAATTACGACTGTAAAATTGATTTTCTTGATTTTATCTTTGTCGCTATGAATTGGCTTATTGACTGCAATACTAACCCAAATGATCCAGCATGTATTTCTCTTTATCCTGACAGCGATGGAGATGGTTGGGATTCATCCGTTGACTGTGATGACAATGATCCAAATGAATTTCCGGGCCAAAGCTGGTATCCGGACTGTGATGACGACGGTGTTTATAGTTCGATCGCAATTTTTGCATGCGATGAGGAAACTGCAAATGCCGCTTCACCATGTGGAGAGCCTTTAGGCGGCTGGAGTCATTCCCTAGGTTCAGACTGCAACGATAATAACGCACAAGAATTTCCAGGCCAAAGCTGGTATCCG
>JAFGRL010000189.1 GCA_016935195.1 Sedimentisphaerales bacterium | reverse complement strand
TACATGTTAAGCCGTTCAGTTTTAGTAAGTAAAATAGCCACAATTAGTCCAACAGACAAAAGTGAACATTCCAATGCGGAAATGGTTGTGCTGTAAAATAACAGTGTTTTTAGGGTGAAACCAGTGTTCATCCGGGAAAATCTATAAATAATTTAAAAAAGTTGAGATTTCTGCAAATTAGTTCTTGACAAACCGGACAAGAAGCGTAGAGTTGGTATTCAAATGGGTTTGCAGGTCTGTTATGTAGACTTATAAAAAAAGGAGTGGTGAGAGAATTTTTTGGCTTCCCGCCAGGTTTTCCCCACTACAAAATGTTTTTTGAAAGAACGGTAATTTTTTAAGAGAGGAAAGAACGATGAGAAAATTTATAGTTACAATTATTTTGTTGTCCTTTTTTATTGTTTCTTCTAATGTTGATGCAGATACTGTAACATTAACATTTCAGGAAGGTGCGTATTACACCGGAACTACAACCGAATACTCTGGAACCCTAGATACGGAGCTGGCACAACATAACCCAGATATTCCGCATGGTAATAACGATTATGTAACAATTGATTACACTCCGGTTGCTGACTGTCATGGTCTACTAATGTTTACTGACATCTTTGGCCCACTTTCTCAGGGTAAGATCCCTTTAAACTTGCTTAGTTCAAATTATATTCTTGATGTTACCCTTACACTACACATATCACAGCATGGTTTAGTGGATGCTGATTTACATCGTATGTTACAATCTTGGGACGAAACAGCTACCTGGGGCGGAAACTTCGGCGGAAATGGTATCCAGGATGATGATAGTGAAGCATCATCTATAATTGATGCTACAGTCTTGGGTGAAACTATTCCACCATCAGCTGATGATTATATTCTTATTGACGTAACATCAAGTCTCCGAGCTTGGTGGGAAAATCCCACAGCTAACTTAGGATGGGCCTTTCTTCCGTGTGAAAACAATGAAGATGGTTGGGTTTTCAGTTCATACGAAGCTACTCAATCGCTTCGACCAGAACTCTCTGTAACCGTACCTGAGCCTAGTTCGTTATGTTTAATTGGCTTGGGTAGTTTGATTTTACGAAGAAAACGCTGGGCAAAATAGCTTTGAGTGTTGATGCTTCGACTACTTCGATTAGACTCAGCACAAGTGTGCTCAGGACATGGTTTTTTAGTTTTGAGTGAAAAGAGGGGATGTTTCGCAAGTAATAAAAACGCGTGTGTGAGCGCAAGCATATATGGTTTGCGCTCCTTTTTTATGCCCTTTTCACGTTGAATCGCTCCTGCCTCGCCGTCGCCGGTTTACCACGGCGTAGTGACACGAAGACGGGCACGGCGGGTCAGCTTCTCTCCAGAATTTCCATTACCGATACAAGTAGCCTTGTCATTGCGAGCCCTGTACCGGATGGTGCAGGGCGTGGCAATCTCAAACTGGCCACCTGCTGCGACCTGCTGCGACGAGCGCAGCAGGGCGAGCGAGCGACAGCACGGCGAGTCAGCCAGTTTGATTTATAATCTGAGATAAGTTTTGTGAATGTATTCACATTCATAATATCCTTACGTTAAAAACGCATTTCTTTACAAATAAACACCATCCCCCACACTTGCCGCCAAAACGACAATCGAAAATCCTTTCGTCCCTCGTTCATCGTCTTTCTATCCTCCCCTTACTCTCTTACTCCACCGCCTCCACCTTGCCCACAGTCTTTTTCTATCCGAATTATTCCGTTGTAGGATCCGGCTCTTATGCCCTATGTCAGATGGTTTAGGGACTATTCACGATTCACGAGCCACGACTGTTCCGTCTCATCTGTCCCCTGTCTCGCCCTTACATGGGGACAGTATGCTACCTCCCCTCTCTCGCCGCCGCACCCTATCTCCACCAACCTCAATGCGTCGTATAACTCTCTATCCACAATAACTAATGTATCATATTTCGTATTTTACCGAAAACTTCTAAAATCTTTCGTTTCTACACGCTATCCGCTGTCCCCGACTACTGATCCCTGAACCCAGACCCACAAGTCACGAACCACAACTCACGCTTTACAACCCACACCCCATGTCCTCTCTCATCTCGCCTCCCCCTCCCTTTTTTTTCTTTTTTCCTTTTTACTTTCTACCCCCTCCTTTCTTTTTTTCCATTTTGACTTTTTCCTTTCTGACTTGACTTTACCCTCATCTATCAACACACAACTGAGTCGTGTATTCCACTATCCACAATAACCTATGTATCATATTTTGCACCCACACTCCATCTACATCGCCCACTTGCTCCTTTTCCCAATCTGCCCACCCCCATCTTACCTGCACTCTTTTCTATCCACATTATCCTGTTGCAGAATCCGGCTTTTTAACCCTTCGTAGCCTTCGGCGAAGTGGGTCGGACGAGGGGTGTTTTTCAATTGACTGTTTCCTTCTCTCCTATAGAGTTTGCAGTAAGGCATCCCTTACTGGACTGACAGACTGTGTCCTCGGCGGTTAATTTTCTTCGTGTTTTTCTGTCGGAGTTTACGCTGAGCTTGTCGAAGTGCGGTAAAAAATATGCAAAAAAACGTCAAAAAACGCCTGAAAAACGCTCAAAAGTGGTACGTTTCTGATAAAAACACGTTCATTTTTGCTCAAAAATCGCGAAAAATACGCGGGTTTTTCTTGCCTATCTTGCCTAATCGTTACAAACCAACCAACTAAACCCCATTTTTAACCCAAAAACCCACATCCACCCCAAAAATCTACAAAAATTTAACCCCAAATTTCGCTGTTTTTTCAAAATTCTGGATTTTTTAAAACCAAAATTGCCTATCCAGCAATTAACTCTGTCATTTCATTGCTGACGCCAGCCGAATTCTATCTAAAACTTTAAAACTCCGCCGGTGTCCGCGATGGTTGCGATATCGCATCATACATCTTGCCAAAAAACTTTTAAATTTTACACTATGGCTTTGCACCCTTCGACTCTGCTCAGGGCAGGCTTTTCAGCTTTACGTTTTTAACTCTTACGCAACCTGTCCGCCGTACGCTATATAGTATCCGCTATCTGCTGTACGCAATACGATATACGCACGACGCAATACGAACCACAAGTCACGGGCCATGAGCGACGATTCACGCCCCCTGCGTTTTTGATTGACACTTTAGCTTGTTTTTAGCCTGCAAGTCCACTTCCGCCCCAGAATCTGAGCTCCAATTACCCCCAAATCACATAACTTTTTCAAAATCCATTGCGCCAATACCTGCGCATTTGATTGATTTTTTGCAATAACATATACCGGCCGAGTAAATAATCACAATTGGCCTTAGCCGGCGAAATTAATCAGGGCCTCGGCGGCAGTCTTGATATCGCCAAGTCGGTTAGTTCCTCCCTCACGCTCTATTGCCAGAGCGCCGGCGAAGTTTATTTCCTGAAGCGCTTTAAGAAATTCTGTTGATTTGACTTCGCCAGTGCCCCAAGGTACCTCAGAGCCCCAGGAGCCGGGTGTTTTGGTGCGTACGGCGTCCTTTATATGGATATGCTTTATCCATTGGGCCAGTGTCCGAACAGCTTCAATCGGCTCGCCTTTGTCATAGAGAATTATATTTGCGGGGTCGAGATTAACTGCGATGGCCGGGTGGTTTAACTGTTCAATAAACCGGCGAAGGTCGGTAGCGGTTTCCTGGCCTGTCTCCATCAGAAGGGTTACTTTCTTTTCCGCTGCAGCATTTGCTAAAAGTTTCACCCTGTCAGTGAATTTACTGATTCCATCTTTGTCTGAATGGTCAAGGAAACCAAAATGAAACATCAAATACTCGATGCCAAGTTGGTTTGTTATATCGATCGCTTGAAGAACCAGGTTTTTATTTTTGTCCCAATAATCGTCGGGAATTATTCCGCCGGTGACTTTAATCGATTCTAAGGTTGAGTAGTCTTCCTGAGGAAAACTAATCATCGTACAGCTTATCTGCCATCCTTCTTTATCGAGTCTTGCAAGGTATTTGTCGCCGGCTTTTTCCATAGCGGGTGCGACGGCGAAATTAAGGTGGTTGATTTGCGTTTGGTCCCTTAGCTGACCGAGTTTGTCAAAATCGTTGCCGAGCGACCATGTGCAGACACTTATGGGCCAATCATTACATTTAATCATTGTATCGTAACCTCCTTTGCCTTTTGGGCAGATTCTTTTTCCGCAAGAACAAGTCTGATGGAATCGAGTGACTGCTTTGGGGTTAATACTTCAGAAACTTTTTCGCCCTGAACGGACCTTATAAAATGTTCTATCTCCCGTGAGTAACCATCTTGTTTTTCCAATTCCGGTGTAAATGGCTCGCCTTCGACGGGACACAATCTAAACGCAGGTTTGCGTGTGGAGTCAAATACTATCGTTGCCTCCTCGAGTATAATATTGAAGCTCATCTCGAAGCCAAAACTTGGCGACATAATCCAGCCACCTTCGGCAGAGATAACCTTATTGGTATCGTCATAAATATAATTAGTTATAACGTGGTCAAATTCACCACTTGGGCCTTTGACGCCGAAACTTCGCACTGATTTAGGCATCCCCAGAAGATACTGAATATAGTCGGAGTCGTGTATGTGAAGGTCTATTATTGCGCCACCGCTTTTGGCCCCGCTCATAAGCCAACCCTCTGATGACCATGCAGGCGTCAGGCTAAGTCGTCGAAAAGAAGCAGCCTTAACTCTGCCATATTGGCCTAAATCAACAAGCTCTTTGGTTTTTGCGTATTCAGGCCAGAAACGTATACAATGACCGATTTGAAGTATTTTACCGGCCTTTTCAGCGGCTGTTATCATTTTTTCGCACTGCTGAATATCCAGGGCCATCGGTTTCTCGCACAACACATTCAAGCCGGCATCAAGAGCTTTTACAGTGAAATGTGAGTGAAGATAGGTCGGAAGTGCGATTGAGACGGCATCGAGTTTTGCCGCAGCTAACATTTTATCAAAATCGTCAAAGGTTTCAATGCCTGTGAAATCAAGGGGCTCTTCGCCGCCCGGGACGTTTCCGGCTACTCCTGCAGTTCCTTCGAGTCGGGTTCGGTCGGAATCGCAAACAGCGACCAATTCCACATTATCAAGAGCTTTATAATTCTTGAAATGAACTCGGCCCATAAATCCTAATCCTGCTACGCCTACACGAACCATTTTGATACCTCCATTTATTTGAATATTTTTCTCATTGCTTCTGCGGTTTTCTTTGGTCTGCCCGGCTCAAACGGAAGCAGTTCACCTGTAATGTAGCCGTCATAACCTATCTCTGCCAGAGCTTTTTTGACTGCAACAAAATCCACGTCACCTTCGAGCAAATCCACAAAGCCGTCAACGGTACCTACCGATGTCTTAAAATCCTTGATGTGGACGCGTTTTATACGCTCCCCGAGTATTCTAATCCATTGATCCGGAAACCCGGTCAGCAGAACGTTGCCGACGTCAAAGTAGGCTCCGACCGCCTTGGAGTTGAAACTGTCAATAAAATCACGCATCTCAAGAGGACTTAACAAAAACTTGTTCCAGACATTTTCCACGCCTATGATTGTGCCGGTTTCTTCGGCTGTGGGAATGATTTGTTTTAATGAGTCGGCCGCACGTTCGTAGCACAGATCGTATGGAACCACCTCTGCGTCCGGCAGAAAGAACACTTCGACTGCGCCTGGTACGTACAGACATATATCCAAACCCAGCCATTTGGTTATTTGCAGGGCGTTTTTAGTAAAATCGATGATTTTCTGACGTACTTGGGGGTCATTAGCGGTAGGTGACCAGAGCCAGCTCTGGCCGGAGGCAACGCTTGAGATTTCGATGCCTATTTTCTCAGCAGAGGCAACGATGTCCTCACACTGAGCCTGGGTGGTTTTGTCCGTCAGAGCGCCATCATGGGCCAAACATAGCTCAATGCCTTCAAAGCCTACATCTTTTGCTTCCTGCATTACTTCAGTAACCGGCCTTTCGGCTCCAAATCCGCCTTGAAACATCCAATAGCAAGCGCTAATTTTCATTTTCGGGTCCTCCAGAAAATTCTCGGAAAAAATTGCAATTCAATTGATAATAGCCAAATAATCGTTCAAAGCAACGAAAAATACAATTTGTTGGTCAGCAGGTAGCAAGCAATTTTTATAGTGGCTATAAGGTTTTTCAGAAAGGTTTCTTTGGTTTGTTTCTTTTTAGCGGATTTTTAGGGTCGCCAGGGCGATGGCGGCAAAGGCTGCCGCAAGAAGCCAAAAACGTACGACAACCTGCGGCTCACTCCAGCCGGCCAGGTGAAAATGATGATGAATTGGTGCGCACCTGAAGAGTCTTTTACCGCCGGTATATTTGAAGTAGCCGACCTGTAGGACCACACTAATTAATTCCATAACAAACACACCGCCGATTATTAAAAGTAAAATTTCATTTCGTGTAACCAGTGCGCCGTAACCCATTGCTGCACCCAGTGGCAGCGAGCCGACATCGCCCATAAATGTCTGGGCAGGATGGCAGTTGTACCATAAGAAACCGAGCACGGCTCCTACAATGGCCGAATAAAAGATACTCAATTCGCCGGCCTGTGGTATGGCAGGCAACAGCAGGTAACTGGCCCAGGTTACGGGAGTGGTGCGTGTCATTGTCTCAGAAGCGACATAACAAAGAATCGCCAGTACAAGACTCACCAATCCCACACAGCCGGCCGCCAGACCATCCATTCCGTCGGTTAAGTTCACGGCGTTACTGGTGGCTGAAATGTAAAGGATTGCAATAATAACGAATACCCAGTTAGCTAACGGCAGGCCGTGCTTGTAAAATGGCAGCCAAAGCTGCTTGCCATCGGTTATGTGAGCAAAATCAGAATACAGGAATGATGCGATTAGAACTGCGCCGCCAAACTGGAATATAAGTTTTTCCCAGGGCTTTAGACCGTCTCTGCTGCGTTGACGGGTCTTGGCAGTGAGTTTCAGCCAGTCGTCAACGCCGCCGAGTACGCTAAACCATATCAGCAGTATTATTGCTTTTTGAACAAAAGGATTGTTGAGCTTGGCCCACAACAATGTATTGGCAAGCACCGCCAGGACGATAATAAGACCACCCATTGTTGGTGTGTTTGCCTTTTCTTTCGTTAGTTCGTTCAATGCAGCGTGATGAAACTCTGGCCGGTCGCCTATTTTTTTTTGCATAAGCCAGCGAATAATCTTAGGGCCCAGAAATATTGCGATTGCAAAGCTGGTCAGGATTGCCGCCACCGAGCGGAACATTACGTCCTGGTAGGCATAAAAGCCCAGGCGATGGGTAAAAACTTCACGAAAGTACCATAATAAGTGGTATATCATTCTTTAACTCGCAATTTTTGCCGGGCCTTATTTTTTAACGAAAAAGTGCTTTCAACTTCTCAATAATTCTCTCAAGGGCGACTTTCCGCGAACCTTTAACTAATACTATATCGTAATCTTTTACTAATTTTGCCAAATTATTACAGACCGAATTGGTATTTTCGAAGGATTCTACGTGTAAATCATTGTGTGCAGCTTTTGCAGCGCTGTGGCCAGCTACCGCTGCAAGATCGCCGGCCGTCAAAAGAAGTTCAACCCTTGCTGCGGCAATTAGGGTACCCAGTTCTTTGTGTAGATGACTGCTCTGCTCTGCGAGTTCAGCCATATCGCCACAGATAAAAACCGCCCTGCCTTTTTTGACACTGCTGATATTAGCGAGCATATCAAGAGCATTTTTCATGGAAGCCGGATTTGCATTGTAACAATCGCTTATGACTGTAAGAGTGCCTATCTGCAGCACTTCAGCACGCATTGGTACCGCTGGTAGTGTTTTTGATATTCGGGCGAAATCTCCAATTTCGATACCAAATCTGCTGCAGATCGCCCAGGCAGCAAGGGCATTGTCGATATTTCCGCTGCCTGCAAGCGGCAGGGAGATTTCAGCACCGCTGATTGTAAAGCTGCTGTTTAAGCCCGAATCCACAATATTATGCGCACGAAACCGGCATTTATCGCTCCTGCCGAAGGTCAGAAAATCAAGTTTTTTTGCCCGGCAGTAACCAACGAGTTTTTCGTTGTCGCCATTGATTATCAGGGTTCCGTCATTGGCCAGGCCTTGTGCGACAGATGATTTCTCCTCAATGATGTTTTCAAGACTGCCAAAACCATTAAGATGCGCCAGCTGAACATTTGTGATGGTTGCTATATCGGGCTGGGCAATTTGTGACAGGTATGCAATCTCGCCGGTCTGGCTGCTTCCAAGCTCAGCGACGATAATTTCGTCCTCGGGCTCGGCGCCCAGAAGTGTCAGCGGCACTCCTATATTGTTATTAAAATTCTCAGGTGCCTGAAAAACTTTATAGCGCTGGCTCAAGATGTGGTGAATGATATGCCTTGTGGTCGTTTTTCCCGCCGAGCCGGTAATTGCTATAACTTTGAAATTATTCTGCCTGCGATACTCTCTGGCAAGGGATCCGAGAGCCTGTACGGTATCATCAACCTTTATGAGGATTTTATCATCAGGTGCAGAGATATTAATTTTGTTGCTGACAACCGCACAGACAGCACCTTTGTCGAAGGCATCAGCGACGTAATCGTGGCCATTGTAATTGTCACCGGCGATAGCGAAAAAGCACTGGCCGGTTTTGATAGTACGTGAGTCGGTACTTAAACCACTGATAAGTCCAGTACTTTTCGTCGGCTCTGCCCTCCGTAAGGAGTCCTTCGGGCTTATTATTCGCGCAAGAGTTTCGACTGACAGTTCCTTCATTTTCGTTTTCTCAGGTATTGCCCGGCAATTTCTTTATCATTGAAATCGAATCTTTGATTTTCGATAATCTGATATGTTTCGTGTCCTTTGCCGGCAATTAGAACAATGTCATTTCTGCCTGCGGTATTTATTGCAAGTTCAATAGCCTTTTTTCTATCGGCCTCAATTATAATCGTTTCTGAATCAGGATTTTGAAAACCGGCAACAATGTCATCGATAATATCAAGAGGTTTTTCGTTTCGAGGATTGTCGCTGGTTACAATCATTTTGTCAGCGAGATTCTCAGCGGCCTTTGCCATACGAGGCCTTTTGGCTTTGTCTCTGTCACCGCCACAGCCGAATACGACGGTAAGTTTACCTGTGCATAGAGTTTTCAGCGTCGAAAGCACATTTGTAAGTGCGTCGTCGGTATGGGCGTAATCAATGAAAACTGAGAAATCGCCGTTCCAGTCGACTTTTTCCAATCGGCCCGGCACCGAACGTAAGGCTGATAAACCTGCTGCTATCGTTTCCAAATCAAAACCTGCCGCAAGGCAAAGGCCGGCCGCTGCCAAATGGTTACTAACATTGAAAGGGCCAAGCAGTGAAGATTTAACTGTTTCTTGCTGACCTTTGTACTTTAATAAAAAGACTGTACCGCGGGCATCGGCGGACTGAATCTGTGCATTTATATCGGCCGGCTCACCAATGGCATACCAGAATATTCTGGCATTTGTCCTTTTGGCGATTTCGCGGGCCTCGGGCGACTGTTTGTTCAGCACCGCCGCAGCATCAGCAGAGAGAGTCTCAAAAAGAATCATTTTGGCGGCGAGATAATTTTCTTTCTGTTTATGATAGTCGAGATGGTCGCCGGAAAGGTTCGTAAATGCAGCGGCTCTAAAATCAATAGCTGCAAGGCGGTTTTGCACCAGGGCATGGCTGCTAGCCTCGGTTACCATATACTTTGCACCTGAGCTGACCATCCGCCTGGTCATTTCTGCAAGCCTGAGACAATCGGGGCTGGTAAGTGTTGCCGGCGAACGAGCTGCACATGTATCGTAAAGTATTGTGCTTATCAGGCCACATTTGAAACCCGCATTTTTAATTACCGAATGGACCAGATAAGCTACCGTTGTTTTTCCATTTGTGCCGGTTACAGCAAGGTTCGTTAACTGCCTGGCGGGATTGCCTCTGCTTGCCTGAGCCAATATGGCTGCGGCCTTCGAAGAATCTTCAACGACAATCTCTTCAGCCTCGGTGCGGTTAGTTCGTTGACAAACAATATATTTGGCGCCATTGCTGATTGCCTGTTCGATGTAATCATGGCCGTCACAGGCCGAGCCGCATATGGCCACGAAGAT
>JAFGRL010000188.1 GCA_016935195.1 Sedimentisphaerales bacterium | reverse complement strand
ATATGATGGGAAGTCAAGGGAAATTTGCAGTAAAATGTTGCCATTTGATATAAGATATGCTAATAACCTATGGAAAAGACCGAAATCAAACGAATTGGGGATTATATCAAAGACTTAGAGGAAGGGCTTTACGAGTGGGACTATAGTGGGATAACTACACAAGGCGAATTGACGGAACTGTATCGAATTATCAAAAGGCTAATGGATGCAACCTTCACGACAAAAGACCAAAACAAGAAAGTCCTGCTGGCCTCTTTGGAATACAAAGCGAGGAAGTGTAAGGAGTGTATTGAGCAACGACTTGCGATAAGGAATTAAGACAGACAATCGTTAAAATGGTGCGGTGATGTTTTGCTGCTAATTGCTATTGCCCTCAGACTTTAAAAATCTTCAAAAAAGGCTTAAACTGTGTTTTGCGCCTAATAATGCGGTTTAAGTGTTGGAAGTTTTGAAACGTTTAAAAATATTTGAAAATTTCCAGGATTTTTCTTGAACTAAGGGCTAATATATGCGATATTATAATAAGAAAGGAGCCCTAAAATATGACTATTTTAAGTATGACAGATGCAAGGCAGGATTTTACCAGCATTGCAAACCAGGTTATGTTCAAAGGAGAGCGAATATTTATTAACAAGAACAACAAACTTGCTTTCGCGGTGATTCCAATTGAGGATGCTAAGGTGTTGGAAGCTTTAGAAGACAAGATTGATTTAGACGATGCCTTGAAAGCTCTCAAAGAACCTGGCAGTATTAGCCTTAAGGAATTTAAAAAGAAGCTGGGGCTTTAATAAGGCTGTACACGGATGTATATTGTTAGATTGAAGTCAAAGGCTCAAAAGTTTATAGAGCGTCAATCCAAGAAAATACAAAAACGGCTTATTAAACATATAGAAAATCTGGCAACTAACCCCCGCCCCTCAAATAGTAAATTACTCCATTCTAAAAAACAAGTATATCGTATCCATTCTGGAAATTATCGTATCGTTTATCAAATCCAAGAAAGAAAATTGCTTGTAATTATTGCCAAAGCAGGCGACCGAAAAGATATTTATAAGAATCGCAAAAAGTGGTTACAAGCCTTTCCCGTCCCCAATACAACCCCGTAACACAGTATAGCTATGACGAAATAACGTACAAGTAAAGACTTCTATCAGCACAGCGACACCAGCGAAATCTACGCTGTCGAGAGCCTTTGGAGCGGTGGCATAGTCGCCAGTGCGGGCCCGCTATCAAAACCGCTGGAAAAACCGAACGAGTACGAGTACAATAAAGAGCTTAATGACTGGATACAAAGCCAGAGCGGGAAATTGATATTGATTTGAAAAGATTTAGGACGGCTCGGCAGCGGTGGGTTGTGCCTACTCCACTGCTGTCAGGGCTGTCCGGAAAGTAGGCACAAAATGAAAGAAGAAAAAATAACAATAAAAGATGCGACTGTTAAAACAGTTACTGTAGGAACAATCAAAAAGCATCCTGGACCAAAGTTAGAAGACCTCTCCAGGTGCCGTGCGTCTGCTATGTTATATGAAGCTTTTCATAGTATTCCACTGGAAGAGCAAAAAGAACACCCAAATTTATTTGCTTGGTTTAAAGCATTTCATTATATGTCGGCGGCATTTTATCACTCAACCGGAATTATGGAGTTGGTTTATGAGGAACTATACAAAAGCGATTATCTTGGTGTATCTTGGTTTGTGACAAACGTTTTTGCAATCAGGGATTATCTGGAAAAAATTGATGAACTGTGTAAAAAAGATAGTCCATTGAACGAAAATGAAGAACAAACAAGAAATAGAGTAAGCAAGAATATAGGTATTAGGTTTGGTAGAACAGTTGGTTTTTGTGCTTTGGATGTTGCGAATCGAGTTACAAGAATGACCTCTCGATGTATTGACGAGGCCCAGGCTAAAAGCAAAACACTCCAGAATGAAAAAGAATTAAACTCCCTCATAGCTTTTAGAAACGATGGTACAGCCCCAGACCCCCGTCTTTTCCGATGGGCTGAAACTGCAATACTTTTAATGCGAGAACAACTGCCCCCAATAGACGATTGGCCAGCATGGCAAATGCTGGCTGATAGGGATAATGTGGCTATTAGGATGGCAGGTGAGATGGCGGAGATAGAAGGGGAATATTGGGAAAGAGTGCAAGAAAATAAATCTGACACCAAAAAACCACAGCTTACAACAAAAGGCTATATGTTGGGAGCTTTATATGATAACATAAGTGCTTCTGACTCAAAAATCGCCAGGATGGCCGGTGTCCACAAGTCAACCCTTTCCCGCTTTAAGCCTTTTCAGAATATCAGAGAATGGCTAAAAGAATCTGGTAAAAAAGAGCGGGGCTTAACTGGGGGAAGCAAAGACGGGGAAACAGGCGATATGGAAGCGTGGGACAACGAATAAAAAACCGATTGCAACACTTTCTGCAACACTTCAAAACGTAACATTCTAAAGTACAAACACTTATCTATTTAATAATGCAACACCCTGCAACACCCCTCCATTTAATGAAGACATGGTTATATTTTTGTGGAGCACAGCAAAAATGGAAGGAAAATTTTTAACAATTGGTCAAATCGCAGATAGGTTGGGCGAACCACCTGCAAGAGTTTCCTACATTGTGGCGAAGCATCGGCTCAAACCGGTTCAGAGGGTTGGCATTATCCGCCTGTTCAATCAGGAGCAAGCCGAAGCGATTAAACAAGCTCTTTTTAATATGCAGGTCAGGGGGGACCGGTAACGATGTTGGTGCTCGAGCCAAAACCCGATGAGAAGATTATACTTTTCGACACTGTTTCGAAGACACGAATTGTGATAAAGGCTTTTCGCAGGAGCGGTAATGGCAATATCGAACTTGCTTTTGACGCACCAGAGCAAGTTAGGATAAGCCGCGAACGAGGGAGCGTTAATGGCAACGGTAAAATTTGATAGAGATGAAATTGATAAGGCTATACAGAAGGCGATACCCGTTGATGATGAGCAAGTTGGTTATATCGGGAACGAGCCGGTATTTTTGTGATGTCAGTATTTGAGAGGTGTTGATATGGCTAATGGCACTATGCTTGTAGACCTGAAACCGTTTGTGAAACAATGGTACAATCTATCAGCGGACAAGCTGGTCAACAAGGAAGGTTATAAGCTGACCTTTGGCGAGGTATGGGCACAACTTATCGAAATCTGGGATAAAGTCAAGCATGCCAAACGGGATGCTCTGTGGACAGCCAAGATATGTGCTAAGCGTGAAACATACAAGATACCGGAACTGGACTGGTGCGATGACCAGAGCATTAAATATCTGGCAAAGGTATGTTATGAGTTGTCGAGGCCAGATGGAACTTTTTTTCTGTCGGGCGATGATGCCGGCGAAATCTTAGGCCGGACTCAAAAAACAGGAAGGGCTGCCCTTAAGATGCTTGGGTACGAGAAGGTTATTAAATGCGTCAAGACCGGAGTGAGGCGCAGGGCATCGGATTACGAATACATCGGCAAGCCTGTAGTTGCGACAACGCTGAGTAAATTTGAGCAAAAAAAACAAAAAATGATTGAGGACATGAATCGTGCTGACCAGAAAGCCAAAAAGAACTGAACTCCTTACAAGAGGGTACAAGATATTCCAAGAAGTTATAAGATATTACATGAATTTACATAGATATTACATAGATATTACATAGATATTACATAGATATTGAAGGATATTTCAAGAAATTACATAGAGGTCAAAAACTTCGTTTTATGACCATATTTTTCTTTTTTATTTTCAAAATGAGAAATTCAGACCTGAACAAGTCACACCAAGTGAGAATATCGCCGTTCCAACATTAGTGAAACTGACAATAATATAAGTAGAGCTTTAAGTGGTTGTGGATAATATAGTTATGAAGAGAAACAGTGGAATCGTCGATTTTAGTCAAATGAAGAGATGCTATTTTGAACTAGCTTCTGAAAACGCTGTCTGGTTGCTAAACAAACATCTGATTATTTCGCCAGATGTTGTCAACCAAACTGCCCAGCACCGCAAAAGGTCATTAGAAGACCAATAACACTATTTTTTAAGGAGTAAAACCGATAATGCAGGCGAAAAACGGAAGAGATAGTAAAGGCAGATTTGCCATTGGTAATCCAGGTAATCCTAAAGGCAGGCCTAAAAAGCCTGAAATAGATGCACTGCGGGTTGCGTTGAAAAAAGCTGCTGAAAAGTACGATAAGACACTGCTTGACCATGCCATAGAGAGAGCATACACAGACAACAATGTACTAATAGCCATATTGCGTAAATTGCTGCCTGATTTACGCTCGGTTGAGCAAAATATAAACACTGAGGTAGAGCAATGCCCAATAACTGAAGCAGAAGAAGTTAAGCTGCTACAGGCCAGGCTGGCACGTTTGCAGGCATTGCAGGATGTTCCATCGCCAATTATCAGAAGGGCAAAGCGAACCAGCGTGTGACATATGACATGTTCTTGGAGAACAAAGGTAAAGTTATTGAACGAGCTAAGGTTGTGGTCGGGCAAACCATGCCACACAGCCAGAACCTACCATCGCCCTTAAGCCTGTGGGTGGTGTAAAGCTTATCATTTGGGCTTAAGACCGGAGCCTGTGACAGAAAATATAAATAAAGATATGGTATCATGAAAACATTGGTGAGATTCATAAAAGCTGAGTGTGCTAATTATGATAAACATTACCAGCAGGGCGTTTGGGACGAACCCTGCAAAGTCTTAGCTGGCAAACGATGCAGCTATTTTGAAAAATGTGTCTTAGGTCCGCCGGATTATAAGTTTCAACTTCCGAATTATGATTACACAAAACTATTCACTAAATACGCCGAACTTACCGGCGCCAAAACTCCAGTTGTAGAGCAGAGACTTTGCGATTGTGGGAAACCTTTAAGGCCGAGGCAAAGGTTTTGCAATGATTGTGCTCGGAAAAGGCGAAAAGACAGTAATCGGAGGTATAACAGAAAACGTGCCGGTTAAACTACGACAGTTAAGTGTTTTTTACCCCCACTGGCGCTATCAAAAACGCCGATTTTAGGGGCATTTTTTGAAGGTTGGTATTAATTTACCACTTTGACAATTTCGCAAGTTAACTGTCGTTATGAGAGGCTGAAAAAGACGAAAAATAGTTTCCCGATTCAAGCATATTGCGAATTTAGAAAAATATAAAAAAATATAAAATTTCGGAGCATTTTTTTGAGTAAGTCGGACAAAATTACTACCTGTCAGGTTGAACCGCTAATGCTGAGGGCTGCAGAAGCAGCGAGGCTTTGTGGCTTGGCGGTATCAACCTGGTATGAGTTAAAAAGTGCAGGAAGGCTCCCTCCGAGTATCAAAATCGGCAAGGCAAGACTCTGGAGGATGAACGTACTGCGAAAATGGGTAGGGATGGACTGCCCGAGTATAGACAAGTTTGAGGCTATGGAGAAAAAATGGCAGAAGTGATAAAAAAACTAAATTTCCTTTTGACTATTGTCGGATTGTGCAATATAATGATACACATGGATATTATAAAAAAAGCAATTTTAGCAAAAATGAAGCAAAGAGGCTGGACTTGCTATCGGCTGAGTAAAGAGCTTGAGGGCAAACTGCCCCAACGCACAGTCTACTCGTATTTAAGTGGCGAGAGAGATATATCGGCAGAACGAGTTTCAATAATATTAAAAGTATTAGGGTTAAAAATAAAGAGGTGAAAGAGGTGAAAGAGGTGAAAGAGGTGAAAAATGAGACTATTCAAAGCTACATACAAAAACAGGAACGGTGCAAAGTGCAAGAGCCAGAAGTGGTATCTCGATTTTTCAGACCACCTTGGCAGACGGCATAAGATGCCAGCTTTTGAGAGTAAGAGGCAATCAGAGGCGTTAGGCCGACAAATAGAAGAGCTTATTTCCTGTAAGGTCGCAGGGCAAAGGCCGGATGCTGAGCAGCAGAGATGGCTTGAGGCTGTGCCAGACAAATTGCGTCAACGGTTTGTGAAGATTGGTTTGTTGGATTCCCAAAGAGCAGCGGCAGGAAAATTATTAAGAAAACATATCGAGGATTTTAAGGCATCTTTGTTGGCAAAAGGTAATACAAAGGAGTACATTGATACTGTGATAGCAAGAATCTGTCGAGTAGTAATGGAGTGTAAATTTAATGCTTGGACGGACATATCAGCCAGCAAGGTACAGCGAGCGATATCGACTTTGCGAAAGTCTACTGTTGTTAAAATTAAGAAAATAAACGGGAAAAAAGTTGAAAAAAGCAAACTAAAAGACCTTGGCGAAATATCTGCTCAGACGAAAAATTATTATTTACAAGCAATTCAGCAGTTCTGTAAATGGATGGTACAAGACAGACGTGCTGGTGAATCTCCGCTTGAGCATCTTAAGGGTGTGAGGGTGCTAAGTACCAACCGCAGGCATCCAAGGCGTTCACTTGAACCCGATGAGATACGTCAGTTGCTACAAACCACAAGAGCAGCACCTGAGCGATTTGGAATGCAAGGATACGAACGCTATTTATTATACCGCTTAGCCTGTGAAACTGGCCTGAGAGCAAAGGAGCTGAAAAAGCTAACAGCATCATCTTTTGACTTTGAAAACCTTACCGTCACCACGATAGATGCTTACACCAAGAATCGTAAGCAAAGCGTTCTACCACTAAGAAAAGATACAGCAATGGAATTGTACACACACCTTGCAAACAAAACCTCTTCCGCCAAAGCGTTCAAAATCCCTTACAAGACAGCAAATATGTTAAAGGCCGATTTAGCTGATGCTGGTATTTCTTATATTGATGACGCTGGGCGTTACGTTGATTTTCATTCTCTGAGACATACAACGGGAAGCTTACTTGCTGCAAGTGGTGTTCATCCGAAAGTGGCACAAACCATTATGAGACACAGCGACATAAATCTTACGATGAACCGGTATACTCATATCTTCAGGGGGCAAGAATCCGAAGCGGTTGCAGGATTACCGGATTTGTCCTTGCCGAGCAAAGAATCTCACAAGGCAAAAGCCACTGGAACAGATGGCAAAAACTGCTTGGACATTTGCTTGGCCAAATCAGGTGCAATAAACCAGAATGTACCAGATAGAACCGGACAAACAAACCCTCATAACGATGTCAACAACACATATAAAAGGGTGAGAGACCGGAGTCGAACCGGCGACCCCTGGAACCACAATCCAGTGCTCTATCCAACTGAGCTACTCTCACCGTTACGAGAATAAAAACTAAAAGGTGCGCCGGATAATCAGCAGCGCACCTAATTTTATCTCGAAAGCAATTATTGTCAAACTTATTTAACCGCAGCCTGTGCCGCAGCTAATCTTGCTATCGGTACCCTAAATGGTGAACACGACACGTAATTCATTTCCACTCGGTGGCAGAAATCGATACTGTCGGGGTCGCCGCCGTGTTCGCCGCAGATACCCACATTCAAATCCTTTCTGGTTTTCCTGCCGAGCTTTGTCCCCACCTCTACAAGCTTGCCGACTCCGCCTTGGTCGAGCGACTGGAACGGGTCTTTCTCATAGATGCCCTTGTTGACATATTCGCCGAGGAATTTTCCTGCATCGTCCCGTGAAAAGCCCATTGCCATCTGGGTAAGGTCATTAGTGCCAAAGCTAAAGAATTGCGCCTCGGTGGCAATTTCGTCAGCCGTCAGAGCTGCCCTGGGAACCTCAATCATCGTCCCAATCAGATATTTAATCCGGGCCTTCCTTTCTTTGAAGACCGTATTGATTTCATCAACAATGCTGTTTTTAACCAGCTTCAATTCTGAAACCGCACCCGTCAGCGGAATCATAATCTCCGGCAGAACGACTTTGCCGGTTTTCTTAACATTCAAGGCAGCTTCGATAATTGCCCTTGTCTGCATACGATAGATAGCCGGATACGTCACGGCCAGGCGACACCCGCGATGCCCGAGCATCGGGTTGAATTCGTGGAGCTGGCTTACCTTTTCTTTTACTAAACTCGGCTTAACCTTTAGCCTTCTTGCCATCTCAGCCTGGCTTGCCGCATCCTGCGGCAGAAACTCGTGTAGTGGCGGGTCAAGCAATCTTATCGTAACCGGCAGAGACGACATTGCTTTGAATATACCCTCAAAATCACTTCTTTGGTACGGCAGCAGCTTCTTCAAAGCACCCTCAAAGTACTTTTTTGTAACAGCATATTTTTTCTCTATTGCTTTTTTGGCTGCTTTTGTTTGGGCTGCATCAATTTCCTTGAGCATATTTGCATAATCATCGGCTGCCAGAATCATCTGTCGCACAGGCCAAATTCTACCAGCTTCGAAGAACATATGCTCGGTCCTGCAAAGGCCGATGCCTTCTGCGCCAAATTTTCTCGCCCGCTTTGCATCTTCCGGCGTGTCAGCATTCGTTCTTACTCCCAGCTTCCTGACGCTGTCGCAGATTTTCATAAACCTTCCGAAGTCGCCGCTGAGGACAGGCTCAACGGTTGGCAATTTGCCTTTAATTACCTCTCCCGTAGAGCCATCAATACTGAGCCAGTCGCCCTGCTTTATAGTCGCACCATCGGCCGTAAACTTGTTGGTCTTGTAATTGATATTCAAATCTCCTACACCTGCGACACAGCATTTACCCATACCGCGAGCAACAACCGCAGCATGGCTTGTCATACCTCCGCGAGCAGTTAAAACACCTTCTGCTGCATCCATACCGCCGATATCTTCCGGGCTGGTCTCAATTCGCACTAAAATCACCTTCTTGTTATTATCTCTCCATGCCTCGGCAGCATCGGCATTAAAGACAACCTGTCCAACCGCCGCACCTGGTGAGGCAGGCAGTCCCTTTGCAATTATCTCACGTTTTGCCCGAGGATCAAAATGAGGGTGCAGAAGTCTGTCGAACTGCTGGGGGGTTACTCGCAGAACCGCTTGTTTTTGGGTAATAAGCTTTTCTTTAACCATATCAACTGCAACTTTGACCGCAGCTTCAGCAGTTCGTTTACCTGTTCTGGTCTGCAGGATATAAAGTTTGCTTTGCTGGATGGTAAATTCCATATCCTGCATATCTTTGTAATGCCTCTCAAGTCTGGTCATCAGGCTGGTAAGCTGCTTATAAGCCTTCGGCATAATGCTGGATAGTTTCTTCAACTCTAAGGGGGTTCTGATACCGGCGACGACGTCTTCGCCCTGAGCGTTCATTAGGAACTCGCCGTAAAATTCTTTTTTGCCTGTACTTGGATTTCGCGTAAAGCAGACGCCTGTACCGCAGGTCGAGCCCATATTGCCGAATACCATTGCCTGGACATTTACAGCGGTGCCGAGCAGGCCTGTAATGTTGTTAAGCTGTCGATATTTAACCGCCCGGTCAATCATCCACGAGCCAATAACCGCATTGATAGCGGCAGTTAACTGAGCCCGCCCATCCTGCGGAAACAATTTACCGATATGTTTTTTGTAAACCTTCTTATATTTTTCAACCACTTGCCTGAGTTGGTCGGCGGTCAATTCGTTATCCAGCTTAACTTTAGCTTGTCTTTTAGCTGTATCAAGAACCTCTTCGAAATATTTATGGTCGCATCCCATCACCACATCGCCGAACATATCGATAAATCGGCGATATATATCGTATGCAAATCTGGGATTGCCGGTTTTTTTTATAATACCTTCAATCACATCGTCATTAAGGCCAAGGTTAAGCACGGTGTCCATCATACCCGGCATCGATACAGCGGCACCGCTTCTGACACTGACCAGCAAAGGCTTATTCGGATTACCAAGTTTTGCACCCATCGTTTTTTCCAACCTGGCCACATTCTTGTCAATTTCATCAGCAAGTCCTTTTGGCCATTTGCCTTTGTTTTTGTTATATTGGTCGCAAACTTTCGTTGCGATAGTAAAGCCGGGAGGCACAGGTATGCCAAGGTTGGTCATCTCTGCCAGATTTGCACCTTTGCCGCCCAGAAGCTCCTTCATCTTTACATTGCCTTGAGCCTTACCGCTGCCAAAGAAATATATCCACTTTTCTGCCATTATCAAATTCTCCTTTCGTGCCTAAAATGATAGACAAACAAATAAGTCATCCGAATAAAAAGGTCTGAGTATCGATTGCTAATATGGATAAACGCCTTGATGATATTAGGCTCGCCCGGATTTGTCAACTGTTGTCTATTCAAACTTAGGGGATTTGTCGTAAGGTTCAAACTCTGTCATAATAAACCCGTCAAGATTGCTTCGCTCCGCTCGCAATGATTCTGTTATTTTGTCTGTGAGGAGCGTAAGCGACGAAGCAATCTCAAATGTTTAGCATCGGTACCTATGGCCGAGGCTAATGCGTGTAAAACAACAAGTCGTGTTTTCGAGGGTTTTTGGGGGAAAGTCGGCATCAATAGCCTCTTGTTTGCAATAAATAATTTTTTTT